>NZ_JBSGIV010000047.1:0-55644 GCF_053605225.1 Micromonospora sp. NPDC003944 | reverse complement strand
GCCGGTCGGGTCACCCCGACCGGCCGGACCGCGTCTCGTTCGTCGTGGGTCACGTCGCCAGGGTGGCGAAGACGACGATGTTGTCCGGGTAGCTCTTCGCGACCTCGTCGAACTGACCGCCGCAGGTGACCACCCGCAGGCTGGGCCGGTCGCTCGGTCCGTACACCAACTCGGTGGGGAAGGCCGTCTTCGGGTACGACTTCACCGAGTCCACGGTGAAGGTGGCCGGCACCCCGTCGGCGCGGCGCACGGTGAGGGTGTCGCCGGGGGTGAGAGCGCCGAGGTCGAAGAAGACGGCCGGGCCGAGCACCGCCGAGTCCACGTGCCCGACGATGACCGCGTTACCCGTCTCGCCGGGGCTCGCACCGGGCTCGTACCAGCCGGCCTTGTCGGCCTGGTCCAGCGGAGGGACCTGGACGGTGCCGTCCGGGTTGGTGCCCAACGACATGATCGTCGCGTCGACGCCGATCCGGGGAATCTCGATGCTCGTCGGTGCGGACCGGGCCAGGCCAGCCGGAGTGGCACCCTGACCGGCCGACTGCCCGTCGTCGGCGGTGCTCGCCGGCCCGGTCGCCTCCGGTCCGGCCTGGGCCAGCGGCTGCGGCGGTCGGGGAGCGGGTGCGGTCTTCAGCGAGGCGCCGATCATGCCGGCACCGATCATGGCCATGGTGACGACGACGGCCGTGCCGGCGGCACGCCACGGTTTCCCGCGACGGCCGCCGGCCGGTGTCGTCGTCACGTCAGACGAGCGAACCATCGGTCCGCCGACGACGCATCAGCACGATCCCGCCCAGCGCGGCAGCGCCGAGCAGGCCCGCCCCGCCGGTGGCCAGACCCCGGTCGGTGCCGGTGCTGACGCCGCCGTCACCACCGTCGACACCGCCGTGCGGTAGCACGACGAGTTCGCCTTCGCCGCAGGAGCCCTTGAGCTCGTAGCGACCCGGCTTGGCGTCCTTGTCGACCTTGGCCTCGCCGTAGTAGACGAACTCGCGGTCCTTGTTCCAGTCACGCTCGTCCGAGCCGCGCTCGTCCTTGCCGTAACCGCCGCGCTCGTCGGAGCCGTAGCCGCCGCGCTCGTCCGAGCCGTACTCGTCGGAGCCGTGGCCCTTGTTCTCCCAGCCCTTGTCCGAGCTGCGCTCGTCGGAGCCGTAGCCGCCGTGCTCGTTCGAGCCGCGCTCGTCGGAGCCGTAGCCGCCGCGCTCGTCCGAGCCGTACTCGTCGGAGCCGTGGCCCTTGTTCTCCCAGCCCTTGTCCGAGCTGCGCTCGTCGGAGCCGTAGCCGCCCTGCTCGTCCGAGCCGTGCTCGTCCTTGGACTCCCAGTCCTTCTTGTCCTCGTCCTTGGAGTCCCAGTCCTTCTTGTCACGGCTGTCGTCGGCGTCCTGGCCGTGCTCCTCGCCCTTCCAGTCCTTGCTGTCCTCGTCGCCGTAGGCGTCGGCGGCAGCGCCACCGCCCTGGCCACCCTTGCCGTTCTCGTCCTTGCCGTTCTCGTCCTTGCCTTCGTGGTCCTTGCCCTTGTCGTCCTTGCCGTGCTCGTCCTTGCCCTTGTCGTGGTCAGAGGAGTTCTCCTCCTCACGCCACTCGCGGTCCTCGCCCCGGTCCTCCTGGGCCGGCTTGAGCTTGACCTTGCCGGTGACCTTGGACCACACGTACGCGTGCTCCTGCCGATCCGGGCAGATCTCGAGGAGCTTGACCTCGTCGCCAGCCTTGACGACGTGCGGCTTGGCGTAGACCTTGCCGTCGTCGTGGCCGTCGGCGAACGCGATCCCCGGTGCGAACACCAGGAGCGACGCGCCACCGAGCGCGGCGCCCGCAACGACCTTCCCGAGCATCTTCTTAGCCATGACCTGCGTCACTCCATCCCTGTTGTCCTGAGCCCGGCGACAACCGAGCTAAGACCGACGTTAGACGCTTTCATGACTTATGAAGTGAAAGATTCGCGTTTTAACCTTTGTTCCGAGTAAGAGGTGAAGGGGTGCTACGCGGCTTTCGCTGCGCTGAGTGCCGTGTCAGGCGGCGCGCGGCCTTCCAGGTCCGGCACGGTGTTCTGCGCTGGCCGTACCGGGTCCGCGTCGGACGTCCGGTAGCTCCGGCTCCAGGTCGGACGCGTGCCGCTCGGGCTGATCCGGGGGTATCGTCCGAAACGGTTCCGGCGACGCATCGAGCCATTGCCATGGAAGCGCTCCCATGCAAGAATCGTCGAACGCGGTTCGATGAGCCACACCGCGCAGGCAGGGCAGTCGAGGGCACCCGGTTTCACCGGGCGACACCCGCCGCCGATCGACCGGTCGACACGTCGGCCGCGCACCACCACCACCATCGCCCGTCCGGGTCGGGCGTCCCCAAAGAATCCCGTTGGTGCCGAGGGCCGTCCGTGTAGGACGCCCATCGGGCCGTCCCGCCGGGCCGTACCTGGGCCCGGTCTCGCCCAAGGAGATCAGTGGCATGAATGTGTGGAGAAGGCTAACCGGCCCACGCCGGGCCCTTGCGCTCGCCGGCGCGGGTGCCCTGGTCGCCGGCGGGCTGGTGACGATTCCGGTTACCGCGGCGCAGGCCGCGACGCAGTGCGACATCGCGTACACGAGCAACGACTGGCAGGGCGGCTTCACCGCCAACATCACCATCAAGAACCTCGGCGACCCGGTCAACGGCTGGACGCTTGGCTGGACCTTCCCCAACTCCAGCCAGCGGGTGCAGCAGGGCTGGTCCGCCACGTTCACCCAGTCCGGCAGCCAGGTCACCGCCCAGAGCCTGTCCTACAACGGCACCCTGGCCACCGGCGCGTCGACGAGCATCGGCTTCAACGGCGCGTGGAGCGGCAGCAACCCGAAGCCGACCTCGTTCACCCTGAACGGCGTGGTCTGCAACGGCGGCACCACCCCACCCACGACCCCGCCCCCCACTACGCCTCCGCCCACGACCCCGCCGCCCACCACGCCTCCGCCCACCACCCCGCCGCCCGGCACCAAGGTCGACAACCCGTACGTCGGGGTGCGCGGTTACGTGAACCCGGAGTGGAAGGCCAAGGCGGACGCCGAGTCCGGCGGTAGCCGGATCTCCAGCAACCCCACCGCCGTCTGGCTGGACCGGATCGCCGCGATCAACGGCACGCCGAACAGCAGCTCCAACGGCGCCTTCGGGGTGCGGGACCACCTGGACGAGGCGCTGCGCCAGGGCGCTGGCTACATCCAGTTCGTGATCTACAACCTGCCCGGCCGGGACTGCGCGGCGCTCGCCTCCAACGGTGAGCTGGGCCCGGACGAGCTGCCCAAGTACAAGTCCGACTACATCGACCCGATCGCCGCGATCCAGAGCGACGCGAAGTACCGGAACCTGCGGATCATCAACGTCATCGAGATCGACTCGCTCCCGAACCTGGTGACCAACACCTCCGGGCAGGCCGGCGGCACGGCCATGTGCGACACGGTCAAGGCCAACGGCGCGTACGTCAACGGCGTGGGCTACGCCCTCGCCAAGCTGGGCGCGATCGGCAACGTCTACAACTACGTCGACGCAGGGCACCACGGCTGGCTCGGTTGGGACAGCAACTTCGGCCCGACCGCCGACATCCTGAAGACCGCCGCGACCGCCTCCGGCAGCACTGTCAACAACGTGCACGGGTTCATCGTCAACACCGCCAACTACTCGGCGCTGCGCGAGCCGTACTTCAAGGTCACCGACACCGTCAACGGCCAGTCGGTGCGGCAGTCCAAGTGGGTCGACTGGAACTTCTACGTCGACGAGCTGTCCTTCGCCCAGGCGTTCCGCACCAAGCTCGTCTCGATCGGATTCAACTCCGGCATCGGCATGCTGATCGACACGTCCCGCAACGGTTGGGGTGGCTCCGCGCGGCCCACCGGCCCGGGCGCGACGACAAGCGTGGACACGTACGTCAACGGGGGTCGCGTCGACCGCCGGATCCACCTCGGCAACTGGTGCAACCAGTCCGGCGCTGGCCTCGGCGAGCGGCCTCGTGCCAACCCGGAGACCGGCATCGACGCCTATGTCTGGGTGAAGCCTCCGGGCGAGTCGGACGGCTCCAGCAAGGAGATCCCGAACAACGAGGGCAAGGGCTTCGACCGGATGTGCGACCCGACGTACGGCGGTAACGCCCGCAACGGCAACAACCCGTCCGGAGCGCTCGCCAACGCGCCGATCTCCGGTGCGTGGTTCTCCGCCCAGTTCCAGGAGCTCATGCGCAACGCGTACCCGGCTCTCTGACCGGAACGCTTCCACACCAACCCGCCGCCGGCAGTAGGTGAGGCACTGCCGGCGGCTGGTTCCCCCCGGGTCCCCGGCCCGACCGCTCTGGTCGGGTCGGGGACCCCCCTCGTGCCCAGGTCAGGGCACGGTGCGCTCGATCGCCGCCTGGCCCTGCTCGGCCAGGTCGCGGCGCGCCCTGTCCAGGTTCTCCGGGGTGAGGTCCTGTCCACGGGCCAGCACCAGGTCCTCCGGCTCCCACTGCTGCTCCGCCCCGGTGCGGATGTTGTCCCCGCCGGCGCCGGTGCCCGTCCCGGTCGCCCCGGTGCCGGCTGCGTACGGGTCGCCGATCAGGTCGTCGGTGTCCGGCGCGAGGTCGTCCGGCCGGCTGTGGGGTTCGGCGAACGTCGGGTTGTCCTGGTCCGGGCCGCCTCCGGTCCGCAGCTGCGTGACGGTGATGTCGTCGTCCACCGCCGAAGCCACCTCCGGGCTGTCCTCCAGCGGCGGTTGGCGATCGCGATCGGTCATGGTGCTGCCTCCTGGGTCCGACACGGTGCCTGGTTCCCCTCGCGTACCCCCTCGTGCCGCGCTCATGCCGCACGGCCCGGCGGTCAGCTGCCGGGCTGCTGCTCGTTGGGGGCCGGCGGTTCCGCCGGGCGCAGCCACTGCCAGAGCAGCATGAGCAGGCCGAACACCAGCATCGCGAGCCCGGCCCAGAGGTTGATCCGTACGCCTTCGGCCTTGTCGATCTCGGCCCGGCTGTCGAAGACGCCGATAAGCGTCACGATGATCCCGTACGCGACGAAGAGGCCACCGATCACCCGGCGGATGTCGAACAGCCGGGCTGCGGCGGAGCGCCGCTGCTCCGCCTGTGTCTCGTCGATCAGCGGGTCCTGTGCCGGCTGGCCGTCGTTGCTCATCTGCCGACCCCTTTCCTCAGAAGACCGGGATGTAGAAGAGGGCGGCCAGCGCGACCGCGATCAGACCGAGCAGTACCGGGGAGCGGTACCAGACGGCGTCCCCGGCGAGCACGTCGCCCTTCAGGTCGACGCCGCCGATGCCGTACACCAGCCCGCGCAGCTCCTCGTCGCGCTTGGGGGCGGTGAGCGGCGTGATGATCGCCGCGACCACCACCGCCGTGACGAACGCGAGTCCGGCGCCCCAGAAGCTCTCCTCCAGGTCGGAGTTGAAGTGGATCACGCCACCCTTGTAGAGCAGGTAGAGGCTGAGCGACACCAGGGTGCCCAGCAGCAGTGACCAGAAGCCGGCCAGCGCGGTCATCCGCTTCCAGAACATACCGATGATGAACGTGGCGAACAGCGGGGCGTTGAAGACGGAGAAGAGCGCCTGGATGTAGTTCATGATGTTGCTGAACCCGGCCGCGATGAAGGCGGTGCCGATGCCGATCACCACGGCGGCGACAGTCGCCCACCGGCCCACCCGCAGGTAGTACTCGTCCGAGCGGTCCCTTCGGATGTACGCCTGCCAGATGTCGTAGGTGAAGACGGTGTTGAAGCCGCTCACGTTGGCCGCCATCCCGGCCATGAACGAGGCGAGCAGGCCGGTGACCGCCACCCCGAGCACACCGTTGGGGAGCAGGTCGCGCATCAGCAGCGGGATGGCGTTGTTGTACTGCAGGTCGCCGCTCTCGGCGCCCAGACCCTTCACCGTCACCAGGGCCACCAGGCCGGGGATCACCGTGACCAGGGGGATGAACAGCTTCGGGTACGCCGCGATGATCGGCGTACGCCTGGCGGCGCTCATGTTCTTCGCCGACAGGGCCCGTTGTACCTCGGCGAAGTTCGTCGTCCAGTAGCCGAACGACAGCACGAAGCCGAGGCCGAAGACGATGCCGATCCAGTGCGCGCCCAGCGGGTTGGCCGTGCTGCCGGTGTCCTGCCACGCGTGCAGGCCCGCCTCGCCGAGCTTGGAGTCGCTCACCGCGTCCATCAGGCCGTTCCACCCGCCGACCTTGACCAGGCCGATCACGGTGACCGGAATGAGCCCGGCCAGGATGACGAAGAACTGGAGCACCTCGTTGTAGATCGCCCCGGACAGACCGCCGATGGTGATGTACGCCAGCACGATCGCCGCGCCGACCACGATCGCGGTCCAGAGCGGCCAGCCGAGCAGCGCCTGCATGACCAGGGCCAGCGCGTAGAGGTTCACCCCGGCGATCAGCACCTGGGCGACGGCGAAGCTGAGCGCGTTCAGCAGGTGGGTGGGGCGGTTGAACCGCAGCCGCAGGTACTCGGGAACGCTGCGCACCTTGGAGCCGTAGTAGAAGGGCATCATCACGATGCCCAGGAAGACCATCGCCGGGACCGCGCCGATCCAGTAGTAGTGGACCGTCATCACGCCGTACTGGGCCCCGTTCGCGGCCATTCCGATGATCTCCAGGGCGCCCAGGTTCGCCGAGACGAAGGCGAGACCTGTCACCCAGGCCGGCAGCGACCGGCCGGAGAGGAAGAAGTCGACGCTGGTCCGGATCGCCCGCCGCGCGGCGAAGCCAACCCCGAGGACGGTGACGAAGTACAGCGCCAGGATCAGGTAGTCCAACCCGTTCATGTTGAGCCGAAGACCGCCGTCGTCCATCCCGTCACCCCTCGTCCGGACGTCCGCGCTGATTGGTGCGCGCGCGGCCTATTACCCCGGGCGCGCGGTTTCACTCCCCGACACCGGGTCCGTCGCGTTCAAGCCCCGTTGGGGGGACTGTGCGGCCTGGCGGAGGTCCGGGCACAGAAGGGCGCCCCGGCCGTCGTCGGCCGGGGCGCCAGGTGCTTCTCGCCTGTCTCAGCGACCGAGTACGCGGTCCAGGAAGTCGCGGTAGTTGCGGACCGCCATCCGCAGTTGCTCGGTGTCGGCCGAACCGGCGTCCTGCCACCCGCCGAGCGTGTTCTTCTGGGCGGCCAGCGCCGAGGAGAGGGCCTGGATGGCCTCCTCCACCAGCGACTGCGCCTCGCCGGCGGCCGCCTGCGGGTCGTCGACGAAACGCAGTTGCACGTCCCGCCAGCGGTCCCGGAAGCCCTGCGCGGTGTCCGCTTCGAGCAGCGTCGCCGGCTCGGCGGCGACTGTCGAACCGGCCGGGCGGTGCGTTCCGGCGGACTCCAGCGTGTGGCTGGTGTCGTCGTCGCCGGGGACCGGCTCGCCGTCCGCGTCCGGGTCGACCATCTCCGGCGTCGCGCTGCCGTAGCCGGCCGCGCCCGCCGTGGCGGCGTCCCGGTCGCCGGTCAGGTCGCTGCGGCGCTCGGGGTCGCCGTCCGTGGTGCCCGGCGGGACGACGGTCCGCGCGGACGTGTCCGCGTCGGTGCGGGCGTCCAGGTCGGTGCGGTCGTCGACGTCGACGTCAGCGCTGTCGTCGACGTCCGTGTGGCGGCGGTGCAGTTCGGCGGTGGGGTCGGCGCGTAGACCTTCCCGCTCGCCGTCCTCGGCGCCGTCGCCGGGCTGGGCGGTCCGCTCGGCCCGAGGGTCCGGCTTGTCCTCAGGGTGCGGGCTGGCCAGCGCGGACGCGGCCACCGCGTCGGCCACCGTGGTGGCGCCGAACGTCGTCGGCAACGGCCCCGGCTCGTGGAAACCGCCGTCGTCGGTCGAACGGTCGTCGCGCCGGTGGCGGGAGCCGGAGTCGTCGGTCGACTCGTCGTCGGCCGGGTCGTACGCGGCATCCCGGTCGGTGCCGGCGGTGGTCTGGTCGTCGAAGGTGCCCCTGTCGTCGAGGGCGTCCTCGGGGACGTCGGAGCGGCCGGCCCGGTCGTTGGCCGGAGGTACCGGCACGGGCGCGGACCGGACGGCCTCCGGGTGGTCGTTGCTCACCTGCTGCTCTTCCTGGCGCATCGGTGGCCTCCTCAGCGGCTCGTGGCGTCGTGGTCCGGGTGGTGGCGCTGTTCGGGCGTGCGGTGGCCGACCGGCTCCTCGCCCAACAGGTCGGCGAAGAGCGCGCGGTAGTGCACGACGGCCTGCCGCAGCTCCTCGGTGTCGGCCTCACCTCGGGAGTTGCGCAGGTGGATCTCGTGCGCGTCCCGGTAGTTGGTGAGCGTGCGGGCGTGCTCGACGGAGAGGTGGGCGATCTGGTCGGAGAAGTCACCGGTCGGGTAACCCTGCTCCTCGATGAGCCGGGTGACCAGTTCGTCGGCGTCGCCCACGGTCTCGCCGGGGGAGTCGATGAAGCGGACCTGGAGTTCCTCCCAGGCCGCGGCGTACCGGGCCCGCGACTCAGGGGTGAGTGGGGTGAGCGTGAGCTCGGCGTGTCGGCGTTCCCGGTCGCGCAGTTCGCGCTCGGCGGCGGACCGGCTGTCCTGTTCCGCCACCACCCGGTCGTACTCCGGCCCGAACCGGCTTCGCAGCGCGCGACGGCTGTTGAGCGAACGGACGGCCACGGCCAGTGCCGCGACGATCACCAGCACGACGAGCACGATGACGATTATCTGCGTGGGCGACATGGGCTCCTCCTTCGTCATCTGGTATTCCCTCCGCGCGGTGATCGCCAATCCCGATCCGAGGCACTTTCCTGACGCAGCGCACGGCCCGGACAAACTTGACTCATTCCAGAGAAGGCGCTTGGGTGGGGTGATGCACCCAAAGGCCAGCAAGCCGATCCTCACCGCCCGGCAGGGTCACCCCGTGCACAACAACCAGCAGCAGCGGACGATTCGGCGAGTTCGAGGCGTACGGGACCACCGGTGACGAGCCGGCCGCGACGTACACCCGGGCCAAGCTGTTCCAGGTCAGGGGCAGGAAGACTCCGGTGAGCGTGCGCCTCTCCACGGTCATCGGCGGCCGCGACTCCTCCGAGGCCACCCGCGACCCGCGCGGTTTCGCCGTGAAGTTCCGCACCGAGGACCCACCGCGCCGGTAACCCGCACACCAACTTCGAACCGTCCTCGGTGGCCGGTTTCGACCAGGCCGACGAGTCGCACCGGGAGTACCGGCCGTTCGTCTCGGGTCGGGTCGTGCGGGCGCCGATCGAGCGGCAGAACAACTACGCCCAGGCCGGTGAGCGCCGAGGGCCTCGGCATCGCCGACCACGCCTGACGTCGCCCGTTCGCCGTTCCCACCCCGCGCACATCCCGGAGCGTCGATGTCGGCGCGACGGGCGGTAGTGCAACCGCCCTCGATTACGTATCCTGCCCAGGGCGCCCGCGCCGGTGCCCGGCGACGCGGCCGGGTGGGCAGCCAGTCGGCGCGTCGCCCGGCGGCGCCGGCACCCCTCCTGCCACCCCTGCACGGGCGAGGTCTGATGAAAACCCGCGACTGGCCGATCCGCTCGAAGCTGACCGCGCTGGTCGTCGCGCCGGTGACCGCCCTCCTGGCGCTGTGGATCTTCGCGACCACACTGACCTTCGGGCCCGCGCTGAACCTGCTCTCCGCCCGTACCCTGCTGTACGACCTGGGTCGCCCCGGCGAGACGGTGGTCACCGAGCTGCAACGGGAACGCCGGCTCTCGGTGGTGCAGCTCGCCGGAAGGACCGAGCTGCCCGCCCTCGCCGAACAGCGCGGGCGCACCGACCGGGCGGTCACCGAGCTGCGCCGCCGGGTCGACGGGGAGCCCCTGCGCGACGCCGCGGACGACCTGCTGGAGGCCCGGGTCGACAGGTTGGTCAGCGCCCTCGCGGCGCTGCCCAGCGGCCGGACATTCATCGACGACCGCAAGGTCGACCGGGCCGGCGCGATCGGCCTGTACAGCGGCATGGTCGCCGCGGCCTTCCAGGCGTTCGCCGGCATGGCCACTCTGGACGACCCGGACCTCAACCGGCAGGCGCTGGCGCTCACCGCGCTGGGTCGCTCCCGGGAACTGCTCGGCCAGACCGATGCGCTGCTGGCCGGCGCGTTGACCGCCGGACGGTTCGCCGAGGGGGAACACACCCAGCTCGTGCAGGCCATCGGCAACCAACGGTGGCTCACCGAGAACGCGGTGGCCGACCTGCCCGAGAGCAGCCGGGGCGCGTACCAACGGCTGACCGAGGGCGAGGCGTTCATCCGACTGCGCACGATGCAGGACGCGCTCGTCGTACCCAACCGCTCCGGCCGGCCGACGGTCGACGCGGCTGCCTGGCAGGCCAGCCAGGACGCGGTGCAGCAGCAGTTGCGGGACTTCGAACTCTCCGAGGCCGACGCCCTCACCGACCGTTCGGTGCCGATGGCGGTCGGCATCCTGGTGCGGCTGGCCGCCGCCGGCGTGCTCGGGCTCGTCGCCGTCGTCGTCTCGGTGCTGGTGGCGCTGCGGGTCGGCCGCACCCTGGTCCGGCGGCTCAGCGGCGTCCGCACCGCCGCCTTGGAGCTGGCCGAGCACCGGCTACCCGACGTGGTGACCCGGCTGCGTCGTGGCGAGCAGGTCGACGTGGCCCGGGAGGCGCCGCCGTTGGAGTACGGCCACGACGAGATCGGCGAGGTCGGCCGCGCCTTCACCGAGGTGCAGCGCACCGCCGTCCAGGCCGCGGTGGACGAGGTCACCCTGCGCCGCGGGCTCAACGAGGTCTTCCTCAACATCGCCCGGCGAAGCCAGAGCCTGGTGCATCGTCAGCTGCACCTGCTCGACCGGATGGAGCGCCGCAGCGAGGACCCGGACGAGCTGGCCGAGCTGTTCCAGGTCGACCACCTGGCCACCCGGCTCCGCCGGCACGCCGAGGACCTCGTCATCCTCGCCGGCTCCGCACCCGGCCGGGGTTGGCGCAACCCGGTCGCGATGGTCGACCTGATCCGTGGCGCCATCTCCGAGGTCGAGGCGTACGAACGTGTCGACGTCACCGCGGTGCAGCCGGCCGGGGTGCTGGGGCGGGCGGTCGGCGACGTCATCCACCTGCTCGCCGAGCTGATCGAGAACGCCACCGCCTTCTCGCCGCCGGACACCCGGGTCACCGTCACGGGGGCGCAGGTGGCCAACGGGTACGCCCTGGAGATCACCGACCAGGGGCTGGGCATGTCCGGCGTGGCGCTGGAGACCGCGAACACCCGGCTGGCCAGCTCGCCCGAGTTCGACCCGGCGCAGAGCGCCCGACTCGGCCTGTTCGTGGTGGCCCGGCTGGCGGCCCGGCACGGCGTACGGGTGCGGTTGCGCTCGTCCGAGGAGGGCGGCGTAATGGCAGTGGTGCTGGTCCCCGGTGACCTGGTCACCGCCGAACCACCGGCCGGCCCCGACCCGGCCACGCTTGGCGTCGCGTCGGCCGACCCGAGCCGGCGACTGGCTCGGACGGCGCGTCGGGGCACCGTGACCCGCCCCCGTACCCGCCCGCCGACGGCCCCGTCCGTCAGCACGGGCCCGCCCGCCCCGGCCGGAGCGCCGGCCTCGGCCACCCTGCCGGCCGGTGGGCGTGGTGCGGGATCGGAGACCGCCGACGAGCCGGACGACGAGCTGGACGGCCTGCCCCGCCGGGTGCGACGTCGTACCCCCGCCGCCCAACCCCGGTCGACAGTCACCGACACGCCGTCGCCCCGCTCGCCGGAGGAGGTCCGCCAGGTGATGGCGGCGTTGCAGGCCGGCACCGCGCGCGGACGTGCCACCGCCACCCCGGCGGCGTCGACAAATCCGGCGGTCCCGCTCGCCCCCACCGACCCGCCGACGACCCCCGAACCCCCGACCGCGACTGAGAGGGACGCCTAGTGCGGCATTCGACGAAGCAGAGCGCCGGCCTCGACTGGTTGCTCGACGAGCTGGTGCAACGGGTACCGGCCGCCCGGGAGGCGGTGGTGCTCTCCGCCGACGGCCTGCTGCTCGGCTCCTCGGCCGAGTTGGAGCGCTCCGACGCCGAGCACCTCTGTGCGCTCGCGGCCGGCTTCTCCAGCCTCGCCCGGGGCGCCAGCCGGCACGTGGACGGCGGGCCGGTTCGGCAGACCGTCGTGGAGATGGAGGAGGCGTACCTCTTCGTCACCGCCGCCGGGCAGGGTGCCTGCCTGGCCGTGGTGAGCGACGCCGACGCGGACATCGGGCTTGTCGCGTACGAGATGGCCATGCTGGTGATCCGGGTGGGGGAGAGCCTCGCCGCGCCGGCCCGTTCGGCAGCGGGTGCCGGAGATGCGGACTGAGCCGCCCGGGCCGCAGCACGAGTGGCTGGATGGCGACGCCGGCCCGGTGATGCGCCCGTACACGCTCACCGGAGGCCGGGTACGCTCCGCCGTCGACCACTTCAATCTGGTCGCGTTCGTGTTGGCCGGTCCGGACGTCGACGCGGCGAGCCATCCGCGCCTGCTGCCGGAGCACCGACGGCTTGTCGCGTTGGCCCACCGGCCGGTGTCGGTCGCCGACCTGGCAGCCGAGCTGGACCTCGCGGTCGGCGTGGTCCGGGTACTGCTCGGTGATCTCCTCGCCGAGGGCCTGGTCGCGGTGCACGAGCCGCCGGCCGCCGGCATCCTTCCCGACGACGACATCCTCAAGGCGGTGGTCAGTGGACTCCGTGCGCTTTGACCAGGTGGGCACCAGCACCACCATCCCGCTGGCCCTGAAGATCCTCATCGCGGGGGGCTTCGGAGCCGGCAAGACGACCTTGGTGAGCGCTCTGAGCGAGGTCCGTCCGTTGCAGACCGAGGAGGTGCTGACCGGCGCCGGGATCGGCACGGACGACCTCTCCGGCGTGGAGGGCAAGTCGACCACCACGGTGGCGATGGACTTCGGCCGGATCACCATCAACGACGACCTGCAGGTCTACCTGTTCGGCACGCCAGGTCAGGACCGGTTCTGGTTCCTCTGGGACGAGTTGGCCTTCGGCGCGCTCGGCGCGGTGGTGCTCGCCGACACCCGGCGGTTGGCCGACTGCTTCCCCTCCATCGACTACTTCGAGCAGCGCGGCATCCCGTTCGTGGTGGGCGTGAACTGTTTCGACGAGTCCCGCCGGTTCAACCTGGAGACCGTACGCCGGGCGCTCGACCTTGACCCGGACGTGCCGATGGTGCTCTGCGACGCCCGGGACCGGCAGTCCGGGAAGATGGTGTTGATCTCTCTGGTGGAGCACGTCGCCCGGCAGCGCGGCGAGCCGGTGCCGGCGGCCTGAGATCCGGGCCGGAAAGCCGGTTAACGGGCGGGCAACGCGGGCAGGCTCTGGTTGGATCGACGGAGGATGCCGGCGGAGGGGTGGGACGTGAGCGGTCAGGGTGAGGTCGTCCACATCGGGGGCTACACCGCGCAGAGCGGTGGGCGCGGCAGCGGCATCGTGGCGGCCCGTCGTGACCCGACGACCGGGGCGCTGACCCCGCTCGGCACGGCTGCGGTCACCGCGTCCCCCTCCTTTCTGGCGCGGCACCCCACCCAGCCGGTGCTCTACGCGGTCAACGAGCTGACGGCCGGTGAGGTCAGCGCCTGGCAGGTAGGGGCGGACGGTGCGTTGGACCCGCTCGGCAGCCGATCCACCGGCGGCGCCGAGCCCTGCCACCTGGCGGTGCTGCCCGACGGCGGTCACCTGCTGGCGGCCAACTACGGCAGCGGCAGCATCGCGGTCTTCCCGCTCGACCCGCAGGGCGTGCCCGGTGACCGCACCGATCTGGTGGTGCACGAGGGGCACGGCCCCGATCCGGAGCGCCAGGACCACGCCCACGCCCACATGGTCTCGCCGGGCACGGGGCGGGGGCCGATCTTCGCCGTGGATCTGGGCACCGACTCGGTCTACCGGTACGACCTCGACGACGCGACCGGACGACTGGTGCCGCGCGCGCCGCGGATGCGTACGACGCCCGGCACGGGTCCCCGGCACCTGGCCCGGCACCCTGACGGACTGCGCTGCTACCTCGTCGGTGAGCTGGACGCCTCGGTCACCGCGTACGAGTTGACCGCCGATGGCGCGCTGCACCAGCGCGGGCGGGTCGAGGCGAGCGAGCGGGCCGGTCACGTCCAGCCCTCGGAGGTCGCGGTCGCCCCGGATGGTCGCTTCCTCTACGTGGCCAACCGCGGGGTGGGGACCGTGGCGGTGTTCGCCCTGACCGGGGAGCTGCCCGAGCTGGTGGCCGAAGTGGACACCGGCGGCGAGTGGCCCCGGCACTTCGCCCTGATCGGGGAGCACCTCTATGTGGCCGACGAGCGGGCGGACATGGTCCGGGTGTTCCGGCGTGACGCCGAGACCGGCGTACCGGAGGCGGTCGGCGAACCGGTGCCGGTGCCGAGCCCGACGTGCGTATTGTCCTGAACGATGGTTTAGAGACGTGAGCGTTGCCCTGATTCGGCAACGCCACGAGGCTGTCACGTCACTCTCTGTTGCAAAAAAGTGGGCAACTGTTTCTCCTCCGTAACTTTAGTCCGAACGGATGTGGCAGAGACGGCACCTAGTACGCAAGATGGTCACCGTGTCAGCAGGCCGCCATCGCATGCGTTCGAAACTCCACCTCGCCGCCGCCGCCGCAACTGTGGGCGTCCTCGTCGTCACGACGGGCGCGTGGTTCGGCTATCGGGAGTTGATCCAGCCCAGTTGCTCAGGGGAGATCCGGCTCGCCGTGGCGGTCGCCTCCGAGCTGGCGCCAGCTGTGGATGCCGCCGCGTCCCAATGGGTCAAGGATGGCGCCGCGGTGGGCCCGACCTGCATCCGCGTCGACGTCTCCGCGTCCGACCCGGTCGACGTGGCGGCCGTCGTGGCGGCCAAGCACGGCGCTGTGCTGGCCGGTGTGGGGCAGGCCAGTGGCACCGCCGTCAGCCCGGACGTCTGGGTGCCCGACTCCTCGACCTGGCTGCTGCGGTTGAAGAAGGACGCGACCGCGTTCGCTCCGACCAACGGCGCGTCCATCGCGCGCAGCCCGATCGTCGTGGCGATGCCCGAGCCGATCGCCACCCGGCTGGGCTGGCCGGACAAGAAGTTCAACTGGACCGACCTGCTCAAGCAGGTCAACAACACGAGTTCGCCGCTGCGGACCGGGATCGTCGAGCCGACCCGCGACGCGGCGGGCCTCTCCGGTCTGCTCTCGTTGACCGCGGCCGCAAACGGTGCCGGCGGCGACGCCCAGCGCAACACCGTCGGGGCGCTCCGCGCACTCGCCACCGGGCGTTCCTCGCTCCGCAACGACCTGCTGGCCCGTTTCCCGACGGCGAACGACTCGACGTCCATCGCCAGTGGTCTCGGCGCGGCGGCCCTGTCCGAAGAAGACGTGATCGCCTACAACAGCAAGAAGCCGCCGGTGCCGCTGGCCGCGCTCTACATGGAGCCGGCGCCGATGCCGCTGGACTACCCGTACGCGGTGCTGCCCGGCATCGAGCCGAGCAAGGCGTCGGCGGCCCGGGTGCTGTTCGAGCTGCTCACCAGCCCCACCTTCCGGGACCGGCTCGCCGCGCAGTCGCTGCGCGCGCCGGACGGCAACTGGGGCGACGGCTTCAAGGCCCCGCAGGGTGCTCCGAGCCCGTCCGGTGGCGCGCCCACCGCGCCGGCCAACGGCGGCACCGCGGCGGGTGGCCTGGACCCGGCCGCCATCCAGCGGGTCGTCTCCAGTTGGTCGATCGCCACCCAGTCCGGTCGGATGCTCGCCGTCATCGACGTCTCCGGCTCGATGAAGGACGAGGTGCCGAGCGCCAACAACCGCAGTCGGGAGGAGGTCACCGTCGACGCGGCCCGGCGCGGTCTCGGCCTCTTCGACGACTCCTGGTCGATCGGCCTGTGGACGTTCTCCACCAAGCTGGTCGGCAACCGGGACTACCGGGAGTTGGTGCCCATCGGCCCGCTCTCCAGTCAGCGGGCCCAGTTGGAGGGCGCGCTCGCCACCGTCAAGCCCTCCAGTGGTGACACCGGCCTCTACGACACCATGGCGGCTGCGTACCAGGCGGTGCAGGAGAACTGGCAGCCCGGTCGGGTCAACTCGATCGTGCTGTTCACCGACGGCAAGAACGAGGACGACAACGGCCTCAACCAGCAGCAGCTCCTCGCAAAGCTCAAGCAGCTCGCCGACCCGGAGCGACCGGTCCAGGTCATCATGATCGGTATCGGCGAGGGCGTCAGCAAGGCGGAGCTGGAGTCGATCACCAAGGTGACCGGTGGCGACGTGTTCGTCACCAAGGACCCGAGCGAGATCGGAAGCATCTTCCTCAGCGCCATCGCGCGGCGTCCGCCAGCCCCGCGCTGATTCGACGCTCAGACGCCGAAGGGGCCTGCCGTACCGTCGATTCGGTGTGGCAGGCCCCTTTTCGGCCACCAGGTTGTTGAAGAAAAGTGACGGCAATACGTCCGAAGCAATCGGCAGTCATAGTTGTCAAGGCAGGATGTCGACTGTTCCGGCATAGTCGGTCCGCCTACGGCCCGACCCGTCGGCCGGGGCCATCCTGTACAGAGTGGGAGGGCCGGTGAGCGTGGCGACACTGTTGACCCCCGCCACGTCGGCGGAGCCGGACGGTCGACGCGCCGGGCTGGTGGCACGCGCCGACGAACGGTCCTACGTCCGGGTCCTGGTGGTACTGGACACCACAGTCCTCATCATCGCGCTGTTGATCGGGTACGTCACCCGTTTCGGTGACGGGGAGCCCACCGGCTCGGAGATCCCGTACGTGCTCGTCGCCCCCGCGTTGGTGCTCGCCTGGCTGGTCTCGCTCAAGGCGCTCGGCTGCTACGACGACCGGGTGATCGGCTACGGCGCGGACGAGTACCGGCGGGTCAGCTCCGCCAGCCTGCGCCTGGCCGGGGCGATCGCCATCATCGGCTACATCGCCGACGTCGGCGTCTCCCGGGGCTTCCTGGGCATCTCGTTCGCTGTCGGCACCGTCGGGCTGGAGGTGGCGCGGTTCGCCGCCCGCAAGCGCCTGCACCGGGCCCGCTCGCTCGGCGCGGGCTGGTCCCGCAAGGTGCTCGTGGTCGGCGACACCGCCCACGTGTTGGAGCTGGTCCACACCCTGCGGCGCGAGCCGTACGCCGGCTACCAGGTGGTGGGCGCCTGCATCCCGGACGCGCTGCTCGCGCCGGTGGCGCAGCGGCTGGGCGACGTGCCGGTGGTGGGGTCGTTCCGGGGCATCCCGGAGGCCGCCACCGCGATCGGCGCGGACACGGTCGCGGTGACCGCCTCCGGTGAGCTGACGGCGGCCCGGCTGCGCCGCCTCGGCTGGCAGTTGGAGGGGACCGGCGTCGACCTGGTCGTGGCACCCGCGCTCACCGACGTCGCCGGCCCACGGATCCACACCCGCCCGGTCGCCGGCCTGCCGCTGATCCACGTCGAGGCACCCGAGTTCCGCGGGGCCCGCAAGCTGGTCAAGGGTCTCGTCGACAGGTCCGTCTCGTCGCTGGCGCTGGCGCTGCTGCTGCCACTGATCGCGTGCATCGCCCTGGCCATCAAACTGGACAGCCGGGGCCCGGTGCTGTTCCGCCAGGTCCGGGTCGGCCGGGGCGGGCAGGAGTTCGGCGTGTTCAAGTTCCGCACGATGGTGGTGAACGCGGACGCGCTGCTCGCCGAGCTGACCGCGCGTAACGAGACCGACGGTCTGATGTTCAAGATGCGCCAGGACCCCCGGGTGACCCGCGTCGGTCGGCTGCTGCGCAAGTGGTCACTCGACGAGCTGCCGCAGCTGGTGAACGTCCTGCTGGGGCAGATGAGCCTGGTCGGGCCGCGTCCGCCGCTGCCGTCGGAGGTGGCCCGCTACGACGGCGACGTGGCCCGGCGGCTGCTGGTCAAGCCCGGGATGACCGGCCTGTGGCAGGTCAGTGGCCGCTCCGACCTGAGTTGGGAGGACGGCATCCGGCTCGACCTCTACTACGTGGAGAACTGGTCCCTCGCCGCCGACCTCACCATCCTCTGGAAGACCTTCGGCGCGGTGCTGAACGGCCGCGGAGCGTACTGACCACGGGTCAGGCTTGCGGGCCGGTCCAGTCCAGGCAGACGACCACCGCGTCGTCGATCAGGTCACCGGCCACGAACGCGCGCAGGTCACCGATGAGCGACCGGACGGCGTCCAGGGGTGCCATCGGCCCGGTCCGCCGCAGGAACCGGTCCAGTGCCGTCTCGCCGTAGCGCGTGTGCTGGCCGGCGGCCTCCACCACCCCGTCGCTGACCACGAAGACCCGGTCGCCGAGCGCCAACGGGAACTTCTGCTCGTGGTAGTCGGTCGCCTCGAACATGCCCAGCGGGAACTGCGCCTCCAACGGCTGCTGGGTGACCTCCCCGTCGCGGAGCAGGACCAGTCGGGGCGACCCGGCGTCCACCACCGTCATCATCCCGGAGCGCAGGTCCAGCTCCATCAGCAACGCGGAGAGGTGCTGCTCGCCCCGGTGCAGGTCATAGATGGCCTGGTCGGCGAGGGCGGCCTGGTCGCCGAGGCTCAACCCGGCCCGACGCGCGTTGCGCAGCGCGTGGGTGCCCAGCGACGTGAGCAGGGAGGCGGCCACGCCCTCACCGGTGCCGTTGATCGTGGACAGCCAGAGTCGTTCCCCGTCGTCGGACCAGTCGAAGCTGTCGCCGCGCACCGCGTACGCGGGCTCCAACTGCCCGGCGAGGCTGAACGAGGGACGGATCCGGCTCCGACCGGGTAGCAGGTCCCACTGCATCTCGGCGGCCAGGGTGAGGCGCTGGCTGCGCCGGGCCGCCCGATAGACGTCGGTGCCGGCGGAGACCGCCGCCACCTCGTGGGCGAGCGCGGTGGCGATCTCGGCAAGCGCGGCGACGACCTCCCGGTCGTCCGGCACGGGTGACAGGCACAGCACCCCTCGGCGCTCGCCACGCATGGTGACCGGGAACCAGGCGGTGCCGTCGACGAGTATCGGCGACTGGTGGTCGAAGGCGCGCCAGGCCGGGTGCCCGGGGCTCGTGATCGAGGCGCCCTCGGCGAGGGGAAGCAGCTCCGCGAGCCGGTAGTCGACCTGATAGAGCTCGATGTCGGTGATGCCGTACGACCGGGCGAGCACCTCCCCGATTCCACCGACGAGCCGGTCGGCCGGTGTCTCGTTCAGGGCACGTCGTGCCTGACTGACCGGTTCGCTCATCGTCGCTCCTCGTTGAAAGTTCGACTACCAGTGGGCTCGGAGTAGTCTCGGGCCACCATGGCCGAACTGAACGGTCCGACGGACCCTGAGACGAGTATGGCTGCCGCGCTGGACGCGGCGGCCGCAGCCCTGCTGGGCATCTGGGAGTCTGCCCGGGAGGGGACCGCCAGCCGCGTCTCCGGTGCCCAGTTACGGGCGGTGATGGTGGTGGAGCAGTCCGACGGGATCAACCTGCGTCGGCTCGCCTCCCGACTCGACATGCTGCTCAGCTCCGCCAGCCGTCTCTGCGACCGGCTGGTCGCCGCCGGCATGCTGGAGCGCGAGCCGGGCCGCTTCGACCGGCGGGAGATCTCGCTGCACCTCACCACCGAGGCCCGCCGGCTCCTCGCCGAGCTGCGGGCCGACCGCCAGGCCCAGCTCGCCGCCGTGCTGGCCGGAATGGGCCGGGAGGGCCGCGACGCGCTGCTGCGCGGCATGCGGGAGTTCGACGAGACAGCCCGCCGCCAGCAGGTGCAGGAAGAGCCGCCGCCCCGTGAGTCGACGGGGCAGGGGGACTGGCCGAACGACCCGGACCGGCCCGGTGGCCGGCCGAGGGACTGGTCGGCCGATCCGGCTCGGCCGCCCCGAGCGGCGTGGACGGGCCCGTCGGGTGGTCCGGAACGATCTGTCGGCACCCCTCGAGAGTGGCCGGCCGGCGACCCGCCGGTGGCACGTACCGCCTGATCGAGCCGGCCGTGTCGGTCATGCTGGCGCCGAGGCGCTGACCGCGAGCATCGCGATGTCGTCGTGGGCCTGCCCGTCGAGCCAGTCGTCCACCGCCCGGAGCACCCGGTCGATGAGTGCCGCCGGCGGTTGCCCGGCCGCCGCGACGAGCGCGGCGCGCAGCCGGGCCTCGCCGAACTTCGCCGGGTCGCGCGGCCCGCGCGCCTCGGTCACCCCATCGGTGTACGCGAGCAGCAGGTCGCCCGGATCGAGGTGCACCCGGGTCTCGGTGAACCGTGCGGCCGGCAGCGCCCCCACCGGCATGCCACCCACCGGCACCGCGGTGACCGTGCCGTCGGCGGTGACCAGCAGCGGCGCCGGATGTCCCCCGCCGGCTATCCGGACGGTCAGCCCGGCCGACTCCCGGTCCAGAGAACCGAGCAGCAGGGTGGTGAGCTGGCTGCGCCGCGCCGCGTCCGGCGCGTCGAACAGCGCCTGGTTGAGCAGGCGGATCAGCTCCAGTGGTCGTTGCTCGACGAGCCGTAGCGTCTGCAACGACTGGCGGACCCGGCCGGTCAGCACCGCAGCGCCCACCCCTTTGCCGCACACGTCGCCGACCGCGAACAGGGCACCGCGCGGGTGCGGGAAGACCTCGTAGAAGTCGCCGCCGATGCGCAGGGTGTCGCCCGCCGCCCGGTAACCGCCGGCCATGGTCACGCCGGGTACGACGGGCAGCTCGGGCGGGAGCAGACTGGTCTGGAGCACCCGGGCCAGGTGGGCCTGCTCACCGTGCAGGTCGGCGGTGGCGAGCGCGGCTCCCGCGCGGGCGGCGAACTCCCGGGCCAGCTCCGCGTCGCGCCTGTCGAACCCGCCCCGCCCGGGTCGGCGGACGAGCAGCAGCGCACCGGCCGACCCGCTGGCGCTGAGCAGCGGGTTGACCAGCACCGTGCCGACGGGGCCGAACCCCGGCGGCAGCAGCTCGGCCAGGTCGGCGTGCGGGGTGCCGGGCATAGGGCCCGACTCGGCGCCGTCGCCGGTCAGCGCCTCGGCCAGCCCGGGAACGGCGCCGGTCAGCGCGGGGCTGGCCAGCCCGGTGACCGGGGCCCGCTCGCCGTCGGCGTACCGGATCCACCTGGCGTGCGGCTCGGCAGGTGGGGTCGGTCGGGGCAGTGCCACGGCGACGTCGGCCAGGTACGGAACGGCGAGCGTGGTGGCGGCCCGGAGGACCTCGTCCCGGTGCAGGGTCAGCGCCAGCCGGCTGCCGGCCTGGGCGAGGAACGCGGTGCGGGAGCGCTCGGCGAGCAGGGCGTCGGCGCGGGCGTGCTCCTCGGTGACGTCGCGGACGTACCACGCCCACCGGGAGCCGCTGAGTTGCCGCCGGACGCCGCGCAGTCGCCGGCCGTGGTGGTCGGCGTCGAAGCGGTCCGACCCGTCGGCGACCGCCCGGGCCAGCGCGGCAACCGGGCAGCGGGCCAGCTCGGTGCCGGCGGCGATCTCCGGGATCAGCTCGGCCGCCATGGCGTTGACCAGGGTGACCCGGTCGGCCCCGTCTGTCGTCAGCACGGCCTCGGCGAGCCCGTCGAGCAGCTCGCGGGCCAACCGCTCATCGGCCGGCAGCGGGGTGCCGCCGGGTTGCCGGGTCGTGGTCACCGCCGGACGCCGGCCCGCGTCTGACGACGTGTGCGCATGCTGCTACTCGACTCCTCACCGGGGATCGTTGCCTGACAGCAAGGGTACCGATCCTCCCCGACAGCGGCCCACGGCGTGGGTGGCGATCAGCCGGCGCGAGCCAGCCAGCCGGCGGGCTGGGCGATGATCCGGCGGGCCACCGATCCGGCGGCGCCCACCGCGGCGGCCTCGGCGCCGAGCGTCGACGGCCGGACCGTGACCGGTGACCAGGCGGCGGTGAGCACCCGGGCGTCGATCTCGGTGAGCACCGGAGGGCACAGCCAGGTCGCCAGCGCCGCGTAACCGCCACCGAGCACCACGGTGTCCAGGTCGAGCAGGTTGACGACACCGGCGACCGCGACACCGAGCGCGGTGCCGGCCTCGTGCAGCGCCCGTAGGGCGGCGGCGTCGCCGGCCTCGGCCAACTCGGCCAGCCGGGCCGTCGCGGTGTCGGCCGGAAGCTCCGCCCGGGCCAGCCCGGCGGCGGTCACGATCGCCTCCTGACCGGCGTACTGCTCCAGGCAGCCCTGCCCGCCGCAGCGGCAGGGTCGCCCCTCGGGGTGGACGGGGAGGTGCCCGATCTCGCCGCTCCACCCGCGTACGCCCCGGAACAGGGCCCCGTCGAGCACGATGCCGGCACCGATGCCCACCTCTCCGGAGATGTGCAGGAAACTGGCCGGGCCGGGTGGCCGCGCGTGCAGCTCGCCGAGCGCGGCCAGGTTCGCCTCGTTGTCGACAACCAACGCCGGGACGCCGGGCACCTCCTCGACGAGCGGTGGGTGCTCGGCGAGCAGCGCGGGCACCGGCACGTCGGCCCAGCCGAGGTTCGGGGCCAGCCGGACCAGCCCGTCGTCGTCCACCAGGCCGGGCACCGCGAGAGCGGCCCCGACCAGGGTGAGGCCCTGGTTGGCGGCGTCCTCCCGGGCCGCCCCGGCCAGCTCGACCAGCCGGGCCAGGGCGTCGGCGGGGGCCACCGGGCGCAGGTCCGCCCGGTGCACGGTGCGGTGCCGGACCTGCCCGGCGAGGTCCACCACGCAGACCGCCAGGTAGTCGACGTTGACCTCCAGGCCGAGCCCGGCCGGCCCCTGATCGGCCAGGACCAGTCCGCGTGCCGGGCGGCCGGCGCCGGAGCGGGGCGCGGGGTCGGACTCGCTCACCAACTGGCCGGCGAGCAGGTCCTCGACCACGGCGGACACGGTGGCTCTGGTCAGGCCGGTGGCGGTGGCCAGGTCGGCTCGGGAGGGGGGTCGGTCGGCCGTGGCGATCCGGCCGAGCACCAGGGCGAGGTTGAGCTCGCGGAGGCTGCCCTGACGGACCGCGCCGGCCGGGGCGTGGGTGAGGCTCACCCCTTGACACTGCCATAGGGTGGGCAAATAATTCAATCGCTGAACAAATACCTGACAACACCACCCCGGAGGTCGCTCATGGCACCCCGTCCCACCCCCGCCGACAAGTTCTCCTTCGGCCTCTGGACCGTGGGCTGGCAGGCCCGCGACCCGTTCGGTGACGCCACCCGCCCCGAGCTGGACGCGGTCGAGGCGGTGCACCGGCTCGCCGAGCTGGGCGCGTACGGCATCACCTTCCACGACGACGACCTGATCCCGTTCGGTGCCGACGCGGCCACCCGCGACCAGCACATCGCCCGGTTCCGCAAGGCCCTCGACGAGACCGGCCTGGTGGTGCCCATGGTCACCACCAACCTCTTCACCCACCCCATCTTCAAGGACGGCGGCTTCACCAGCAACGACCGCGACGTCCGCCGCTTCGCGCTGCGCAAGGTGCTGCGTCAGGTCGACCTGGCCGCCGAGCTGGGCGCGAGCACCTTCGTCATGTGGGGTGGCCGCGAGGGCTCGGAGTACGACCTCGCCAAGGACGTCCAGGCCGCCCTGGACCGCTACCGCGAGGCCGTCAACCTGCTCACCCAGTACTCCATCGATAAGGGCTACAACCTGCGGTTCGCGCTCGAGCCCAAGCCCAACGAGCCGCGCGGCGACATCCTGCTGCCCACCATCGGGCACGCGCTCGGCTTCATCTCGCAGCTCGAGCACCCGGAGCTGGTCGGCCTCAACCCGGAGGTCGGGCACGAGCAGATGGCCGGGCTCAACTACGCCCACGGCATCGCCCAGGCGCTCTGGCAGGGCAAGCTGTTCCACCTCGACCTCAACGGCCAGCGCGGCATCAAGTACGACCAGGACCTGGTCTTCGGCCACGGCGACCTGATGAACGCGTTCGCCCTGGTGGATCTCCTGGAGAACGGCGGCCCCGACGGCGGGCCGACCTACGACGGGCCGCGGCACTTCGACTACAAGCCGTCGCGCACCGAGGACATGGACGGGGTGTGGGCCTCCGCGGCGGCCAACATGAGCACGTACCTGCTGCTCAAGGAGCGCGCGGCGGCCTTCCGCGCCGACCCCGAGGTGGTCGAGGCGCTGGCCGCGAGCAAGGTCGGCGAGCTGAGCACGCCGACGCTCGGCGAGGGCGAGGGGTACGAGGAGTTCCTTGCCGACCGCTCCGCGTTCGAGGACGTCGACGTGGACGCGGTGGCCGCCCGGGGCTTCGCCTTCGTCCGGCTCAACCAGCTCGCCGTCGAGCACCTGCTCGGCGCCCGCTGAGGCCGCCGCCATGCCGTTCGTCGCAGGCGTCGACTCGTCCACCCAGTCCTGCAAGGTGGTGATCCGGGACGCGGAGACCGGCGCCCTGCTCCAGCAGGGTCGGGCCCCGCACCCCGACGGCACGGAGGTCGACCCGGAAGCCTGGTGGCAGGCGCTGCGCAGCGCCGTCGACCAGGCCGGTGGGTTGGCCGACGTGGCGGCGATCTCCGTCGCCGGCCAGCAGCACGGCATGGTGTGCCTCGACGAGGACGGCCGGGTGGTCCGCCCGGCGCTGCTGTGGAACGACACCCGATCCGCCGACGCCGCCGCCGACCTCGTCGAGGAGGCCGGCGGCGGTGCGGCCGGGAGTCGGTTCTGGGCCGAGGCCACCGGCAGCGTTCCGGTGGCCAGCTTCACCATCACGAAGCTGCGGTGGCTGGCCCGGCACGAACCGGAGTTGGCCGCCCGGGTGGCCGCCGTCTGCCTGCCCCACGACTGGCTGACCTGGCGGTTGGCCGGTGCGCCCGGGTTGGGTGCGTTGCGTACCGACCGGGGCGACGCCAGCGGCACCGGCTACTGGTCCCCGGCCACCGGCGACTACCGACTGGACCTGCTGGAGCGGGGCTTCGGTCGGCGGTTGGTGGTGCCCGAGGTGCTCGGTCCGGACGAGTCGGCGGGGAAGCTCGCCGACGAGCTGGGCGGGCCGGGTGGAGCGCTGCTCGGCGCGGGCACCGGAGACAACGCCGCCGCCGCGCTGGGCGTCGGTGCCGGCCCCGGTGACGTGGTCGTCTCGATCGGCACCTCCGGCACCGTGTTCAGCGTCGCCGACGTGCCGGCCGCCGACGAGAGCGGCGCTGTCGCCGGCTTCGCCGACGCGTCCGGCCGTTTCCTGCCCCTGGTCTGCACGCTCAACGCCGCCCGGGTGCTTGACGCCGCCGCCGCCATGCTCGGCGTCGACCTGGACGAGCTGGCCGAGTTGGCGCTCTCCGCGCCGGCCGGGGCGGACGGGCTGGTCATGGTGCCCTACCTGGAGGGCGAGCGGACGCCGAACCGACCGCTCGCCACCGGCGCGGTGCACGGCCTGACCCTGCGCACGTCGACCCCCGCGCACCTGGCCCGGGCCGCCGTGGAGGGCATGCTCTGTGCGCTCGCCGACGGGTTGGACGCGTTGACCGCACAGGGCGCCACCGTCCGCCGGGTCATCCTGGTCGGCGGCGGGGCCCGGTCGGCGGCGGTGCGCCAGATCGCCCCGCAGGTCTTCGGCTGCCCGGTCGTGGTCCCGCCGGCCGGCGAGTACGTCGCCGACGGCGCCGCCCGCCAGGCCGCCTGGGTCGCCCTGGGCGGTGCCGCGCCGCCGGTCTGGGCGGTCGAGGGCACCGAGGAGTACGCGGCACCTGCCGTCCCCGCCGTCCGCGACCAGTACGCCGCGGCGCGCGGGCTGGTGCTCGACCGGCGCTGAGCGTCGGAATCGACACGTGTGGGTGCCGGTCGGCGGTGACCGGCACCCACCCGCGTGACGACCGCCTGCACGCAGTCTGGTTGGCTGCCGGTCATGACGGTGACCAGTGGCGGGCCCCACCTGCGCCCGCACGGTCGGGGCGGTGGCCCGGCGCACCGGTTGTACAGCGTGGTGGTGTTCGTGCTGCTCGCCTCGCTGGACAACGTGGCGATCGGGTTGGTCCCCCCGCTGTACGGCCCGATCTCCGACGCGTTCGACGTGTCCGGGCGGCTGCTCGGCGTGGTCACCGCCGTCAGCTTCCTGGTCAGCGCGGTCGCGGCGGTCGGCTGGGCGTACGTCGGGGACCGGACCAACCGCAAGCCACTGCTGATGGTGGGCACGCTCCTCTGGGCGGCCGGCACCGGCGGTAGCGCGCTTGCCGGCGGCTACCTGACGTTCCTGGCCGCGCAGTTGGTCGCGGCGATCGGCCTCGGCGCGGTCGGCTCGGTGGGCTTCTCCGTCGTCACCGACCTGATCTCGCCGACCCGGCGCGGGCTGGTGATGAGCTTCTGGGGGCTCTCCCAGGGGGTCGGGACCCTTGCTGGCACGCTCGTCGGCGGGCTGCTCGGGGCTGCCGACTGGCGCCGCCCGTTCCTGTTGCTGACCGGCGTCGGCCTCGCCGCGACAGTGGCCTACCTGTTCACCTACGACATCCGGCGCGGCGAGAGCGAGCCGGAGTTGGCCGGCAGGCTCGACGCCGGTGCCGAGTACGACTACCGGATCAGCCGCGCCGACCTGCCGCGCATCCTGGCCCGGCGGACCAACAGGTGGCTGATCCTGCAGGGCCTGACCGCGCAGGCCGCGTTCGGCTCGCTGGTCTGGTTGCCGGTGCTCTTCGCCGAACGGGCCGAAGCCCAGGGCTACTCGACGTCGACGGCCGTGGTGGTGGGCAGTGTCTTCGCCACCCTGTTCCAGCTCGGTGGGGTGCTGTCCATCGTGGGTGGGCTGATCGGCGACGCGGTGCAACGGCGTACGCCGCGAGGGCGGGCACTCGTCGCCTCGGTCGGCATCCTCGCCGCGCTGCCGTTCTACCTCGTGTTGTTCTTCGTGCCGGTGACCATCGACGTGCCGGACGGCGCGAGCGGCGGCGCGGTGGTCGGCGCGGTGCTGGCGAGTGTCTTCACCGAACCCTCGGTCGGGTTGAGCCTGCTCACCGCGATCGTGGCGCTCGCGTTGACCTCGGCCAACTCGCCGAACTGGTTCGCGTTGATCGCCGACGTCAACCCGCCCGAGCACCGCGGCACCGTCTACAGCCTGGGCAATCTGGTCAACGGGGTCGGTCGCGCCGCCGGCAACGGGCTGGTCGGGGTGGCCTTCCAGGCCCTGCGAACGACGTTCCCCCCACCGCTGAACTTCGCCGTCGGGCTGGCCGCGTTCCAGCTCTTCTTCATCCCGACGGGTGTCATGTACTGGCTGGCGTCGCGAACCTCACCGGCGGACATCGAGAACGTGCACGACCTGCTACACACCCGAGCCGACCGCCTCTGACCACAAGATCCACGCCCCGCGCCGCCCGGGTCGATCATGGACTTGTGGTGGGCGACAAATCACCTGTTTGGGCATCAATCCGGCACCACAACTCCATGATCGATGAACCCGAGCCGCCCGTCTCCGCGATCTTGCACTTTCTGTCCCGACATAAGTCGGTGAATCGTCTACGACATCAGCTCTACAGCGGGCCGCTCCACGTCGACCGACCCGCCCTGGGAGCGTCGCTTGCCGGGGCGGGTCGGTCGGTTGTGGGTCAGGCGGTGCGCAGCCAGACGGTCACGTCGGTCGGGACCGCGCCGTCGTCGTCGAGCGGGGCGCTGCTGGCGAGCACTTCGGCGTCGGCCGGCACCGGCACGGGGGCGGCGCCGAAGTTGGTCAGCACGCTCAGCTCACCATTGCGGAAGCTCAGCACCTCGTCGCCGGAGGACAACCACTCCAGGGTGCCGCGACCCAGCCCGTGGGCGCGGCGCAGCCGCAGCGCCGTGCGGTACAGCTCGTACGTCGAGCCGGGCACGTCGCGCTGGCGGTCCAGCGCGTACTCCGCCCAGAGCGCGGGCTGCGGCAGCCAGCTCGCGTCGGTCGGCCCGAAGCCGTACGACGGGGCGTCGGCCTCCCACGGGATCGGCACCCGGCAGCCGTCCCGGCCCCGCTGGGTGTGCCCGCTGCGCGCCCAGGTCGGGTCCTGCCGGGCCTCGTCGGGCAGCGTGGTGTGCTCGGGCAGCCCCAGCTCCTCGCCCTGGTAGAGGTACGCCGAGCCGGGCAGCGCGAGCATCAGCAGGGTGGCCGCCCGGGCCCGCCGCAGACCGAGTGCGGCGTCCGGCTGCGGGTCGCCGATGCCGATGCCGTTGGGGCGTACGGTGCCGATCGGCAGGCCGAGCCGGGAGGCGTGCCGCACCACGTCGTGGTTGGACAGCACCCAGGTGGTCGGCGCGCCGACCGAGTCGGTCGCCTCCAACGAGCGGGTGATCACCGCGTACTGGGCCGGTGCGGTCCACGCGGCGAGCAGGTACTCGAAGTTGAACGCCTGGTGCATCTCGTCCGGGCGGACGTAGCGGGCCAGCCGCTCGGCCGGCTCCACCCATGCCTCGGCCACGAGCACCCGCTCACCCGGGTAGCTCTCCAGCACCTGCCGCCACTGCCGGTAGATCTCGTGCACACCGTCCTGGTCCCACATCGGCGGGCGGGGCTTGTCGCCCTCGTTGCCGGAGAGGATCTCCTGGGGCTCCTGCCAGTCGGCCAGGTCGGCCTGCTTGATGAGGCCGTGCGCCACGTCGACGCGGAAGCCGTCCACCCCGCGGTCGAGCCAGAACCGCAGCACGTCCAGGAACTCCGCGTGCACCTCCGGGTTGTCCCAGTTGAGGTCCGGCTGCCCAGTGTCGAACAGGTGCAGGTACCACTGGCCGGGCTGCCCGTCGGCGTCGACAATCCGGGTCCAGGCTGGACCGCCGAAGACGCTCTGCCAGTCGTTCGGCGGCTGGTCGCCGACCGGGCCACGGCCGTCCCGGAAGATGTACCGGGACCTCTCCGCACTGCCGGGCGCGGCCGGCAGCGCGGCCTGGAACCAGCGGTGCGCCGACGAGGTGTGGTTCGGCACCAGGTCGACGATCACCCGCAGGTTGCGGGACCGGGCCTCGGCGATCAGCTTGTCCGCGTCGGCGAGGGTGCCGAACAGCGGGTCGATGTCCCGGTAGTCGGCCACGTCGTAGCCGGCGTCGGCCTGCGGTGAGGGGTAGAAGGGAGAGAGCCACACCGCGTCCACGCCCAGCTCGGCCAGGTGGTCGAGGCGGGCGGTGATGCCGGGCAGGTCACCGATGCCGTCCCCGTCCGAGTCGGCGAACGAACGGGGGTAGATCTGGTAGATGGCGGCCTCGGTCCACCAGCCGGTAGCCGGGTGACCGGAGGGGGTCTGCTGCGTCGGGTCGGTGTTCAGGGTCGTCTCCCGTGGTGCGGTGTGTGGATTTCAGTGTGCCCGGGGCGGCGCGGTCGAGTCCCGGACCACCAACCGGGTGGGCAGGACCACCGGAGTGTCGCAACCGGCGCCCCGTTGACTGACGATGGGGCCCGGCGGTCGGGCCCCGAGCGGGTCGAGCAGCATCTGGGCGGCCAGCCGGCCCTGCTCGGCGGCGGGCTGGGCGACGGTGCTGAGCCCGAGCACCCCGGCGAGGTCGTGGTCGTCGATGCCGACCACGCTGACGTCCTGCGGCACCCGCAGCCCGACGTCGCGCAGCGCGGTCATCGCGCCCATCGCCATCTCGTCGCAGGCGGCGACGATCGCGGTCGGTGGTTCGCCGCGGGCCAGTAGTTCGGCGGTGGCCCGGTTGCCGCCGTCGATGGTGAAGGTGGACTCGATGTCCAGGGTCGGGTCGGGTCGCAGGCCCGCGGAGCGCAACGCCGCCTGGTAACCCCGGCGTCGGTCGAGGTGGGTGGTGAAGGCCAACTCGTCGTCCGGGTCGCCGGAGATGTGGGCGATCCGGTGGTGGCCGAGGTCGATCAGGTGTCGGGTGGCGGCTCGCGCGGCTGCGACGTCGTCGATCCGTACGCACGGCCAGTTGGGCACCCTGCTGCCCGAGCTGATGGTGACTCCGGGCAACTCGAGCGTGGCCAGCGCGGTCAGGTCGGCCGGACGCAGTGGCGTGGCGACGAGCATCATCGCGTCCACCCGCTTGTGCAGGTTGGCCGTCCGCAGGACCCGCTGGCGGACCTGCTCCCGGCCGCCCAGGTTGTAGAGCAGCAGGTCGTAGCCGCACTGGTAGAGGTACTCCTCGACCGCCTCGACGACGGTGCTGAAGAACCAGCGGGTGATCCGGGGGACCACCACCGCGACCGTGCCGGTCCGGCCGCCGGCGAGCCGGGACGCGCTCGGTGAGACCTCGTAGTCGAGTTGCTCGGCGGCGGCGAGCACCCGACGCCGGGTGGCGGCCGAGACCGTCGGCAGTCCGCGCAGCGCCCGCGAGACGGTGGCCGTGGACACTCCGGCCAGCCGGGCCACATCATCGATCCTCGTCACGGTTTCCCCCGCTCGGTGCCCGGAGCGCCCGCCGCCGCCCGAGGGGCCAGGCGGCGGCGGGCGCGCGGGTCAGCCCTTGACGCTGCCGGCGAGCAGACCTCGCACGAAGAAGCGCTGCAGGGACAGGAACACGATGAGCGGTACGACGATGCTGACGAACGCACCGGCGGTGAGGCGCTGCCACTCGTTGCCCCGGGTGCCGGCCATCTCGGCGAGCCGGACGGTGAGCGGGGCGGTCTCGTTGCCGCCACCCGCGAAGATCAGCGCCACCAGCAGGTCGTTCCAGACCCAGAGGAACTGGAAGATGCCGAACGCCGCAAGCGCCGGGGTGATCAGCGGCAGCACGATGGTGCGGAAGATCTTCGGGTGGGTGGCCCCGTCGACCCGGGCCGCCTCCATCAGGTCACCCGGCAGTTGCGAGATGAAGTTGTGCAGCAGGAAGACGGCGAACGGAAGCGCGAAGCAGGTGTGCGCGAACCACACCTGGGCGAACTTCTGCTCGTCGACCAGATCCCAGGCCGGCATCAGGGTGACGCCGCCGAGGGTGACGCCGGTGGAGAAGAACTTCAGTAGCGGCACCAGGGCCATCTGCAACGGCACGATCTGCAACGCGAAGATCGCGATGTAGACCCAGTCCCGGCCACGGAAGTTGATCCACGCGAGCGCGTACGCGGCGAGGCACGCGAAGGCGAGCGGGAAGAGCACCGACGGAATGGTGATCGCCAGCGAGTTGATGAAGGAACCGGCGAGTTGCCCGGAGGACGCCGACCGCCCGAACAGGACCTGCTCGTAGTTCTCGAACGTGAACTGGGGGTTGGTGAAGGCAGTCCACCAACCGGTGGTCTTGATCTCGTCCTCCGGTCGGAGGGAGGAGACGAGCAGGCCGAAGGTCGGGATCGTCCAGACCACCGCGATGACGATCGAGACGAGCGTCGCGGTACGGCTGTTCAACCGCTTGCGGACCCGGCCGGCCGTGGTGGTCGGGGTGCCGTCGGTCTTCTGGGAACCGGCGGCGACGGTGGGCGTTGCGGTCGTCATCTCAGCCCTCCCGCTGCTGACGGAGGTTGCGGATCTGGTAGATCACGACCGGGATGACCAGGATGAAGAGGAAGACCGCGAGCGCGGAACCCTGCCCGTTCTGGCCGTACCGGAACGCCTGGTTGTACATCTCGCTGGCGATCACGCTGGTGTCGTAGTTGCCGTTGGTCGAGGTCCGGACGATGTCGAAGACCTTGAGCGTGGCGATGGTGAGCGTCACCACCACGACGATCAGCGCCGGACGGATGCTCGGCATGGTGATCTGCCAGAACATCTGCCACGGGCTGACGCCGTCGAGCCGGGCGGCCTCGACGATGTCGCCGGGGATCGCCTTGATCGCGGCGGAGAGCACCACCATGGCGAAACCGGCCTGGATCCAGACCATGATGACGATCAGCAGCAGCGTGTTCAGTGGTGACTCGAGCAGCCACTGCTTCGGTTCACCGCCGAGGCTGACCACGATCTGGTTGAGCAGGCCGATCTGGTCGCCGTCACCCCGGTAGGCGTAGACGAACTTCCAGATGATGCTGGCGCCGACGAAGGAGATGGCCATCGGCAGGAAGATCAGTGACTTGGCCACCGCCTCGAACCGGGCCTTGTCCACGAGTACGGCGTAGATCAGGCCGAAGCCGGTCGCCACCAGCGGGACCAGGAGCACCCAGACCAGAGTGTTGATCAGGACCCGGACGATCGAGTCGTCGGAGAACATCCAGCCGTAGTTGCGCAGGCCCACCCAGTTGGTGCTGCTCCCGTCCATCAGGGAGAGCAGTGTGGTGCGGATGGCCGGCACGACCAGGCCGATGACGAGCAGCAGCAGCGTCGGCAGCAGGAAGAAGAACGCGAAGAGCCCTTCCCGCTGCTTGCGTCGGCGGGGCAGCGGGCCCCCGCCCACGGAGGCGGCGACGAGCTGGGCCTCCCGCCGACGGGCGAACCAGGCCGGCACCACGTCGAGCAACAGGAGCAGACCGCCCACGACCAGCACGAAGGCGACCAGCCCGTACATCAGCATGAGGAACTTCGGCTGCTGATCGGCGAAGTCGAACTTCATCAACCCTCCCTTCCGGGTCCACCTCGGCCGGTGGCCCGGCCCGCGAACGCGGACCGGGCCACCGCCGGGATCACTTAGGCCAGCTGCTCTCGATGCCCTGGAGCACCGGGGCGGTCGGCTTGCCGTTCAGCCAGTCGACCATGCCCTTCCAGAACGTTCCCGCGCCGACGGCTGCCGGCATCAGGTCGGATCCGTCGAAGCGGAAGGTGCCCGTCTTGTCCTGGAGGATCTGGACGGAGAGCTTGTCGATCGGGCTGGCCACGTTGGCGATGTCCAGCTTGTTGTTCGCCGTGACCCAGTTGCCGAGCTTCGCGCGGCTGTTCACGTACTCCGCCGAGACGAGGTAGGTCTGCACGGCCTGGACCTCGGGACGGTCGGCGTAACCGACGACGAACTCACCGGCGCCCAGCACCGGCTTGCCCTTGGCCGGGTCGATGGTCGGGAAGTAGAAGGCGAACGCGTCGCCGTCCTCGGCCACCTTGGTGCCCTCGGGGAACTGGTTGGCGTAGAACGACGCCTGTCGGTGCATCGCGCACTTGCCGGTGGTCACCGGCAGGCCCGCCTCCTGGAAGGCGGTGGTGGTGATGCTCTTGACGCCGCCGAAGCCGCCGTTGACGTACTTCTCGTTCTTGAGGATGCTGCCGGCGCGGTCGACCGCGTCGACGATCTTCGGGTCGTTGAACGGGATGGCGTGGGTGGTCCACTGGTCGTAGACCTCGGGACCCTGGGTCCGCAGGACCACGTCCTCGATCCAGTCGGTGGCCGGCCAGCCGGTCGCGTCACCGGACTCGACGCCCGCGCACCACGGCTTCACGCCACTGGCGGCGATCTTGTCGCTCAGGGCGATGAGCTGGTCCCAGGTGGTCGGAACCTCCCAGCCCTTCTCCTTGAACGTCTTCGGCGAGTACCAGACGAAGGACTTCACGTTGGCGCCGAGCGGCACCCCGTAGAGCGTCCCGTTCACGGTGCCGTACTTCAGCCAGTCGGCCGGCACGTTCTGCTCGGCGAGGGCCTTGGTCTCGGCACTCAGGTTCTTCAGCTTGCCGGCGTCCGCGAAGCGCTTCACCAGGCCCGGCTGCGGCACGAAGGCGATGTCGGGGGCGTTGCCACCGTCGACCCGGACGGGGAGCTGCGCCTCGAACTCGCCGCTGCCCTCGTAGTCGATCTCGATGCCGGTGCACTCGGTGAACTGCGACCAGGAGCGCTCCAGCAGGTCCGCCTCGGCGTCACGGATGGACGCGTAGATGGAGACCTTCTTGCCGTCGTGGCCCTCGTACTTCTCGTATGCGGCGCACTCCGCGGAGCCCGCTTTGCTGCTCTTCTTGTCGTCGCCGGTACCGCAGGCGGTGGCGCTGAACGCCAACCCGAGTACGCCGGCGATCACGAAGGCCTGGCGTGGTCTGGTAAAGACCGCCATGCCGTCCTCCTTCCTAGCCGGCGCGGTCGTGCTGGTGACCCGTCGCCGGTCCGATTGGGCGTGCACACATGTAAGCGCTTGCATCCGGCCCGGTCCACCCCCTGTCAGACACGAGCGAGTAACAATCCGGAAACCTGCGAGCTGCCTGGTGGGCGCGCTCCCGGGACATGCTGGGGACTCTTTCGAAGATTGACGATATCTGTCAGGCTGAGCACACCGGATCGAAGGTTTTCGACATAGGAGGAGCTGTATGCGAAAGCGGTGGATCAGCCTGCTGGTGACGGGTCTCTTCGTCGGGGGAGCGCTGGCGCCGGCGAGCCCCGCGCTGGCCGCACCGACCTTCAAGGTGCCGTTCCCGTGCGGCCAGTCCTGGTCCGGGCAGACCCGGTCGGACCACAGCCCGGCGTACGCCGTCGACTTCAACCGCACCGACGACCTCGGCGACCCGGTGGTGGCCAGCGCGCCCGGCACCGTCGACCGGGTGACCGACCTGGGCGGCACCAGCTACGGCAAATATGTCCGAATCAACCACGGGGGCGGTTACAGCACTTATTACGCGCACCTCAACGGCTTCAACGTCTCGGTCGGGCAGACGGTCGGGTACGGCAAGGTGCTCGGCTGGGTCGGCAGCACCGGCGGCTCGACCGGCCCGCACCTGCACTACGAGCAGCGCCTCAACGGTGCCGACATCCAGGTCCGCTTCAACGGCACTCTCGGCCTGTACTGGGGCACCAAGAGCTACACAAGTGACAACGGGTGCTCCTCGGGCAGCGGCAACGGCACCGTCGACACCAGCGGAACCCCGCTGACCGTGCGCTCCGGCCCCGGCACCGGGTACGCCTCGGTGGGCACCGTCGCCGACGGCACCCGGGTGACGATCGCCTGTCAGACCAGTGGCACCACGGTCACCGGCACGTACGGCACCAGCTCGATCTGGGACCGGATCGGCTCCGGCCGCTACATTGCCGACGCGTACGTGTACACCGGCTCCGACGGGTACATCCCCGGCGTGCCCCGCTGCTGACCCGGCAACTGCCACGGTCCCCGGCGGGCACCGCCGCCGGGGACCTGTCGGTCAGGAGTTCAGCCGCCAGATCGACAGGTGCCACGGGGCCCAGTCCCGAGATATCTCCATGGTCGAGATATTTCCGCACACTCACCGCCCAAACCCAGGCACACAAAGCGCCGGGATCGCCGCGGCCGGTGCTCCTGTCGGGAGGACGAAGCTCCGGTCGCGGCGACCCCGGCGGGTCCCGGTGTTTTCGGCTGCGAACGCTAATTGAAGATGCTGACACCACCCGGGCCGACCAACAGCCCGACGACGATGAGGACGATGCCCCACAGGATCTGCCGGCGGAACAGCGCGAGGATGCCGGCGACCACGAGTACGACTGCGAGAATCCAGAGAATCAGCTCCATGACCTCTGACTACCCGACTGGCCGATCGGGGAAACCTGGTCCGTGTCGAGTTGATCGCCGACGTGGAAGACGCTGTACGCCTGCTTGATCACCGGGTGCGCGACGTTGCGTACGCGTACCCCTCCGGGGGTCGTGCCGCGCTCGGTGCCGGCGTGCGCGTGCCCGTGCACGGCCAGCGCCGTCGGCGCCGAGTCGATCGCCTGGCCCAGTTGGTACGACCCCAGGAACGGGTAGATCTCCAGCGGCTCTCCGGCAAGCGTGTCCGGGACCGGTGAGTAGTGGGTGAGCGCGACGAGCATGTCGCAGTCGAGTGAGCGCAGGGCCGCGCCGAGACTGTCCGCGCTCTCGGTGGTGGTGCGCACGAAGGCCTTCATCTCCGGCTCGCCGAAGTCACTCGCGCACCGCCCGGCGAACCCGCCGCCGAAGCCCTTGACGCCGGCGATGCCGAGACGGCCGCCCGCGCAGTCGAGCACGACACCGTTGCCCTCGAGCACGGTGATGCCCGCGTCTTCGAGCACCTTGACCACCTGCGGCACCTGGTCACACTGGTGGTCGTGGTTGCCCAGCACGGTCACCACCGGCACGGCCAACCCACCGAACTCCTCCGCCACGCAGCGCGCCTCGGCCTCGGTGCCGTGCCGGGTCAGGTCGCCGGCCAGCAGCAGCACGTCGGCGCACTCCGGCAGCTCCTCCAACGCCGGTCGGAACCGGCCGACCACGTCCTCGTCCAGATGCACGTCGCCCACTGCGGCGATGCGGATCACCATGGAACCTCCCTCAGGGCAGTTGCTCGATCTGCGTGGGCGCCTGGGCGCGAATCACCCCGATGTCGCTGGTGACCGGAACGTCCGGGAAACGCTCGGACACCAGACGCAGGATCTCCTCCCGCCGGTGCGCGCTCTCCACCTCGCCGTAGAGCACGAGGGCGCGTTCCCGCCGAACCACGGTGATCCCCTGTTCGGCGACGGCGGGGTCCTCGACGAGCAACCGTTGGATCTCCGCCTCGACGTACTCGTCCGGTGGCCCGGTGTCGATGTCGCGATGGTGGGTCACGATGTCCCCTCTCCTGGCTGGGTGCCGGCGGCCGGCACCACCTCCAGCCGATCCAGCAGCACCAGGAACGCCTCGGCGTACGGCGAGTGCTGCGTCTCCTTGCGTACCCGTTCCCAGTCGATCTGCTCCCGCAGCGAGCGGGCCAGCGGCAGGCCACGGGCGAAGTCGCAGTAGTGCTGCGAGAAGCTGAGCAGTTTGTGCACCATCAGCTGGGTGGCGGACAGCACCGGCATGTGGATGGCGTCCACCGGCCGGACGACCGTGTCGGCGAACGTCTCCTCGGTCACCGGCGTCTCGATCGGCCGGTGGATCAGGTCCACCATCCGGCCGTCGTCGAAGACCTTCACCAGCCAGTCCTCGGGCGGGCGCTCGGCGACGAAGCCGGCGGCCACCAGAGCCTCCAGCGCCTCGTCCACGTCGGTCTCCCGGATCAGGAAGTCGACGTCGTGGTCGCTGGAGTGGCCCCCGTGGGCGTAGACGGCGAAGCTGCCGCCCAGGGCGAACGGAATCTCGGACTGCTTGAGCACGGCGGCGACCTTCTTGAGGGTGTGCACCAGACTCTCGTCCCCGCGCTCAGCCATCTGGTTCTCCCGTCGTCGTGTTGGTGGACCGGCGGTTGGATTTCCAACTCCGGTACCCGGCATTCCGGTCGTCCACACCTGCGGGTGTCGCGCTCGGGCGTCAACAGGGATGAAACACCACGAACCTCGCGGAGGAAGTGCGGCGGTCGGATAACCTGTGGAGAGTGGCCAGACCATCGGGGATGCGACGACGCAAGGCCCGATTGCGCACCGTCGCCCTGATCGGCATCGACGGTTCGGGCAAGACCACTCAGGCACACCGGCTGGCCGACGCGCTTACCGCCGCCGGGCGCCCCGCCATGTACCGCCGCAACGCCAGCGGCCGTCGCTGGCTCGGCCGGCTCGCCAACCGGCTCGGCCGGCCGGACGCGCAACGGCTCGTCGGGCGCGACGGCGTACTCGCGGTGGAGTCGGTGCTGCGCTGGCTGGCCATCGCGGTCGCCCTGGTCAGCTGCCTGCTCACCGGCCGGACAGCGGTGATGGACCGCTACTCGGCCTGCCAGTACGCGAGCATCAGGGCGAACGGCGGGCAGCGGTGGGAGCGGCTCGCCCGGGCCGGCTACCGGCTGTTCCCGACGCCGCAGGTGACCTTCCTGCTCGCCGTCGACCCGGCGGAGGCGTACCGGCGCATCGAGGAACGCGGCACCGACCACGAGACGATGGGGTGGCTGACCGCCGCCGACACCGCCTACCGGACCCTGCCCGAGTACCCCAGCTTCGTGCTCGTGGACGCGGGCCGCCCGGCCGAGGAGGTGACCGAGCAGATCCAGGCGCACCTGGAGACCTGGCTGCCGCCGTCCCCGCCACCCGGTGACGACCTCGGCCCGGTGGTGGCTCAGGCCCGCCCGTAGACCGGCACGGTGGCTCCACTTGTCGGGGCGGACTCGGGCGACGCGAGGAACCGGATCACCGGCGCGATCTCCTCCGGGGTCACCCACCGGGAGTGGTCGGCGTCGGGCTGGGCGGCCCGGTTCGCCGGGGTGTCGATGACGCTTGGCAGCACCGTGTTGCAGCGCACGTGCTGCGGTCGGTACTCCACCGCGACCGCGTTGGCGAAGGCCAGCACCGCCGCCTTGGCCGTCGAGTAGCCGGCCGCGCCGCGGAACGGGGCGACCGCCGCGCGGGCCGAGACGCAGACCACCGCGCCGCCGCCGGACGCCACCAGGTGCGGCAACGCGGCCCGGGTGACCAGGTAGGTCGGTCGCAGGTTGACGGTGAGCATCCGCTCGAACTCCTCGACCGGGGTCTCGTGCACCAGCCCGCCGCTGGCGTACCCCCCGGCGAGGTTGACCACCGCGCGCAGTGGCGCCGCCGGTTCCCCGACGGCGGCCTCGACCGCCTGCGCCGCGCCCGCCGGTTCGGCCAGGTCCGCGACGACCCGGACCACGCCGGCCGCCGCCGGCTCCGACCCGGGCCGGGCCTTCCGTTCGGGTACGACCACCCGCCAGCCCGCCTCGACGAACGCGGTGACGACCGCCCCGCCAAGCCCGCCGGAACCCCCGGTCACCAACACGCTCCGCTCCACCATGCGCCTCACGCTAATACCCCTACCGTCCACCGCGCCGACCAGCGCTCGTGGTCGGTGGTCGGCGGGAGCCCGCGCTCGGGGTCCATCGCCGCGAGAACTCCCCTTTGCTCTGCACCCGCCGAAGCGACAGTCACGCTCGGTGCACGGGGGGCGGTAGGTGGTGCGCATACGGGTGCAGAGCAAAGGGATGTTCGGGAGAGTGTGGGGCAGCACGGGGACGCGGGAGCGGCGGGGTTTCTTGATCGCGGTCTGCCGTGGGCAGATTGGTTGGGTTCTTGGGGCGTCGGGGGCGCAGGATCGGCGGATGAAGATCCTCATTCTCGGTGGCACTCGGTTTCTCGGTCGGGCCACGGCGCACCTCGCCGTCGAGCAGGGGCACGACGTGACCTGCGCGGCCCGGGGCGTGTCCGGCGCGGTGCCGGCCGGGGCGCGCTTCGTGGCAGCCGACCGCGACGATCCGCAGGCGCTCGTCCCGCTCGCCGCCGAGGGCTTCGACGCGGTGGTCGACGTGACCCGCCAGATCAGCCACGCCCGGCACGCGCTCGCCGCCCTCGCCGACCATGTCGGCCACTGGTCGTTCGTCTCGACGGTCTCGGTGTACGCGGACCACACCACCCCGGGCCAGACCGCCGCGGACGCGCCGTTGCTGGAGCCGGCCCCGGCGGACGTGGACGGTCCGGTCGGCCCGGACCACCGCTGGTACGGCGAGTGCAAGGTGAGCATCGAGGAGTTGGTCCGGGAGCGGGTCGGCGTGGACCGTTCGTTCATCTGCCGAGCGGGGCTGATCGTCGGCGCCGAGGACCCGAGCGACCGTTTCCCGTACTGGGTGCGGCGGCTCTCGGCCGGTGGCGAGGTGCTGGCCCCCGGACACTCGACCGACCGGGTGCAGTTCGTGGACGTCGCCGACCTGGCGCGGTGGCTGTTGCACGCCGCCGGCGCCCGGCTGGGCGGCACGTACGACGGCAGCGGTCCGGCGATGTCCCGGGCCGACCTGCTGGCCGGGGTGGCCGCCGGGCTGGGCGTCGCCGATCCGGTCCTCACCTGGGTCGATCAGGAGTTCCTGTTGTCCCAGGACGTGCACGAGTGGTCGGGGGAGCGGGCGCTGCCGCTCTGGGTGCGACTGCCGGAGACCGGTGGCCTGATGGACAGGGACGTCAGGCCGGCCCTGGACGCCGGGCTGACGATCCGGCCGCTTGCCGACACCGTTCGGGCGACCGCGTCCTGGATGGCCGCGCACCCGGCGGCCGTCCGGCATGGTGGACTCGACCCGGCGGATGAGGCGGTGATCCTGGGGAGGTGGCAGGCTGTGCGGGACCGGTGATCCCGGCGATCGAAGTTTCCCCCACCTCGGACAGTCATAGTTGACGCTCACGCTTGGTGAAAGTAAGTTTCATCCGTGGCGAAGAGTCCGAAGATTTCTGCGAGTCACGAGCCCGGTGGACTGATCGTCCACATCAGCGGGCTGTTGCCGTCGCTGTCGCCCGCCGAGCAGCGGGTCGCCCGGCTGGTCGTCTCCGACCCGGCGGCTGCCGCTCGGCGGACAATCACCGACCTCGCCACCGCAGCCGAGACATCCGAGGCGACAGTCATCCGGTTCTGCCGCTCGGTGGGCATGGACGGCTACCCCCAGCTGCGCATCCGCCTCGCCGCCGAGGCCGCCCGACGGATCGAGCCACCGGACGCCCGGGTGGTCGGTGGCGACATTCCGCCCGGTGCCGACCTCGCCCAGATCATCGCCACCATCGCGTTCAACGACGCCCGTGCCGTCGAGGAGACCGCCGAGCAACTCGACCCTGCCGTCTGCGAGCAGGTGGTCGAGGCGATCAGCGGTGCCGGTCGGATCGACATCTACGGCGCCGGTGCCAGCGGGTTCGTCGCCTCGGACTTCCAGCAGAAGCTGCACCGCATCGGCCGGATCGCCTTCTACTTCCCGGACGTGCACACCGCGCTGACCTCGGCCGCCCTCCTCGGGCGGGGTGACGTGGCCATCGGCATCTCGCACACCGGCACCACCTCCGACGTGATCGAGGTGCTGGAGCAGGCCCGGAGCCGCGGTGCCGCGACCGTGGCGCTGACCAACTTCCCGCGCTCGCCGATCACCGACGTGGCGGACTTCGTGTTGACCACGGCGGCCCGGGAGACCACCTACCGTTCCGGCGCCACGGCCAGCCGACTGGCCCAGCTCACAGTCGTCGACTGCCTCTTCGTCGGCGTGGCCGCCCGCAACCGGGCCCGCGCCCGCAAGGCCCTGGAGGCGACCGCCGAGGCGGTCCAGTCGCACCGGGTGGGTGCCAACCGGAGGCGGGCATGACGGCGGGTGCGGAGATGCCCGCACCGCCCGCTCGCCCGACGGTCCGGGTGGGCGCCCCCACCGAACGGCGTAACCCGCTCAGCGTCGACCTGGACCTGATGTCGACCCGGGACGTGCTCACCGTGATCAACGAGGCTGACCGGCGGGTGCCGGCGGCGGTCGCCGCGGTGCTCGACGAGATCGCCACCACCGTCGACCTGGCGGTCGCGGCGCTGCGCGGCGGTCACCGGGTGCACTACTTCGGGGCCGGCACCTCCGGCCGGCTGGGCGTGCTCGACGCGGCCGAACTGGCCCCCACCTTCAACTCGCCCCGACACTGGTTCTGCGCACACCTCGCGGGCGGCCCGGACGCCATGTGGCGGGCCGTAGAGGACGCCGAGGACGACGACCGGGGCGGCGCGGTCGAAGCGGCGAGTTGTGTACGTACGGGTGACCTGGTGGTCGGTCTGGCGGCCAGCGGACGCACGCCGTACGTCCTCGGGGCGCTTGGCGCAGCCCGCGGCAAGGGCGCATCGACGGTGCTGCTCTGCGCCAATCCAGAAGCGGAGGCCGCCCGGTCGGTCGACGTGTTCATCGGGGTGGACACCGGACCCGAGGTGGTCACCGGGTCGACCCGGATGAAGGCGGGCACCGCACAGAAGTTGGTGCTCAACACGTTCTCGACCGCCGTCATGGTGCGCCTGGGTCGGGTCTACTCGAACCTCATGATCGACATGGTGGCCACCAACGCGAAGCTTCGGGGACGAATGATCTCGATCCTGGTCGAGGCGACCGGATGCTCGGAGGAACTCTCCCGGCAGGCCCTCACCGAGGCCGACGGCGACCTGAAGACGGCCCTCGTCTCGCTCGTCTCGGGTGCCGAGATCGACGCCGCCCGGGCCGCGCTGGCCCGCTCGGCCGACCAGGTGCGCGGCGCCCTCGCCCTGCTGGCCTCCTGACGCCCGTTACTCACCCCGGGAAGCGAACGGGGTCTCGGATTGTTCAACTGGCCCGGGGGTAATAACACCCCCGTGGATGAACCGACCGGTCCAGCGGCGCGTATCTGGCAGTGACCAGAATCGCATCGTGGTGGTGACCCGGGTCGCTGTGCCCCCACGGCGGGCGGTGTTGCCATGGTGTGCGGTGACCCGTACGTGGTGCCCAGTGGCGAGCCACCCGATGGGGTGCTGACAGCAAACATGGACCGTGCTCTCAGCTACTACTCAGGCATTCGTGACACTTTCGACTCACGACGAGGAATCCCCGACACGTCTCATCTGTTGTGTAGGTGTCAGCACCGATGGGCACAGCAGAAGTTACCAGGGGCTGACAGGTGTGGGGAATGGCAAGGAACCGGGCAACCGGCGCGAGCGAGGGGACCGTGGGCAACGTGGACAAGAACATCGGCATGCGAACCGACGAGGTTGCCGAGGAGCGCGACCTGGTCGGCGTCTACCTGCACGAGATCTCTCGGACGCCACTGCTGGACGCCGCCAAGGAGGTCGATCTCTCCAAGGCGATCGAGGTCGGCCTCTACGCCGAGCACCTGCTCGGTGAGGAAGCCGTTCCCGCCGGTGTCGACCGGGCCGACCTGGAGTGGCTGGTCGTCGAGGGGGAGCGGGCGAAGGACCTCTTCATCCGCGCGAACCTCCGACTGGTCGTGTCGATCGCCCGACGCTACGTGCGCTCGGGGATGCCCATGCTGGACCTGATCCAGGAGGGCAACACCGGCCTCGTCCGGGCGGTCGAGAAGTTCGACTACGAGCGCGGCTACAAGTTCTCCACCTACGCGACCTGGTGGATCCGGCAGGCGATCAGCCGGGCCATCGCCCAGCAGGAGCGCACCGTCCGCCTGCCGGTGCACCTGGTGGAGGACGTCAACCGGATGCGCAACGTGGCGCGTCAACTGACCCGTGAGCTGGGCAGCGACCCGGAGCCGGAGCAGATCGCCACCGCCCTCGGGGTCACCGTCGAACGGGTGAACGAGCTGCGCCGCTGGTCGCAGGACACCGTTTCGCTCGACACCCCGGTCGGGGACGACGGCGACACGAACCTCGGTGACCTGGTCGCCGACAGTGACGCCCCGTCGCCGGAGGACATCGTCCTGAGCGGCTTGGAGCGGCAGCGCATCGAGGGGCTGCTCAACCACCTCGACGACAGGTCCGCCGGCATCATGCGGGCCCGCTACGGGCTGGAGGACGGCCGGGAGCACTCGCTCACCGAGGTCGCGTCCCGGTTCTCGCTGTCCCGTGAGCGGATTCGGCAGCTCGAGATCCAGGCCCTCGGCCGGCTCCGCGAGCTGGCCCGGGCGGAGGGGCTGCAGGCAGCCTGAGCTGGTAGTAATGACGGCGAACGGCCGGCGTCCGATAGGGGGACGCCGGCCGTTCGCCGTTTCCGCACCGGGTCAGCGGACCCGACCGTAACCCTGGATGGACATCATGTTCATGCCGCGCTTGAGCACGTTGCGACCGGCGCTTGGGGCGTCGATCACCTGACCGTCGCCCACGTAGAGGGCGACGTGCCCGAGCCCGCTGTAGAAGACCAGGTCGCCGGGGCGTAGGTCGCCCCGCCCGATGTGGGCGACCGCGCTCCACTGCATCCGGGTGTTGTGTGGCAGGGACCTCCCGGCCGCCCGCCAGGCCGCCGAGGTCAGCCCCGAACAGTCGTAGCCGTTCGGCCCGTCGGCTGCCCAGACGTACGGCTTGCCGATCGCGCCGAACGCGTAGCGAACCGCCGTGCCGGCAGCACCGGACACGGCGGGCACGTTCTTCGCCTCCGTCGACGCCGCCTTGGGCGCGGGTCGCTCGGTGGCGGCCCCGTACGCCTGCCGGCGCAGCTCGTACAGCTTGGCCAGGTCCTGCTCGATCTGCTTCTTGCCCGCCGCGAGCTGGCGAGCCTGCGCGGCCTGCCGGCGCAGGGTGGCGTCCAGGCGGGTCTTCTCGTCCAGCAGCCGCTGCTGGTTGGCCGTGAAGCCGGAGATGCGCTCCTGCCGCTGGCGGGTCAACTGCTCGATCGTGCCGAGACGGTCGAGCAGCGCTGCCGAGCCGCCGGGACGCAGCAGGGCGTCCGCGGTGCGCAGGCCGCCACTCTTGTACGCGGTGGAGGCAAGCTCTGCCACATCGGCCCGGCTCTGCTCGACCTGCTGTTCCAGCGGGCCGATACGGGCCTGTAATCGGGCCGCCGCGGCCTCGTTCGTCTTGATCTCCTCACGAAGTTTGTTGTACGACTCCACGACCCGTTCCAACTCGGCCGAGGACGTCTCGATCCGGCGGGTCAGGTCGGCGGGGGACGGCTCGGCCTGGGCCGCCGCCGTCGGGGCGATCAGCGCGGCCGACATTCCGACCAGCGCCACGGTACGCAGCAGATTTCTCAGGGATGACAAGAGCGGAAGGCCCCTCTCCCACGGGCCGTCGGGGCTGCTGACGCCCTCGACGACACCGGCCGGGGCCATCCGGGCGGACGGCACTGGGCCGGACCGGCTCGCCCAACCTAACCCGGGACGGATGTCGCTCGCAGTTGAAGCAGGGGCGAAAGTTGGGAGAGTTGCCCGCTGTGCACCTGAGCCGGGTGGCGTCATCGTGGCTGATGACACCTCCGAATGCGGGGGACATAGTCCCTTTCGCGAGCTGCTGACGGATATACGACTTTCGTTGTTCCGGGCATATGCCGCCGGATTACTGGCCGCCATAACCGATAAAAGCTGAAATGGATGCTGTTTCTCGGCGATGTCACCGGGTCGTGGCGAGCTGTCGGGAGCCCGTAAATGCCCAGGTCGACTGGCGGTGCCGCAACACAATGAAGTCCGGAGCCGGGAATCCCGTCGACAGGTAGCGAGAAGCGTCACCGACGGGCGCCTCGGCCAACCGTCCCCTGCGGGAGGAACCGTGAATCGTGAAGGCGCAAAGACGCGACCGCCGCGAACGGTGCCGGGTGCCCGGCCGACCCTGCTGTACGCGCGGCCCGGGATCATCGTGACCGTCGACAGGTTCACCGTCGGTCGGACCAGTTACCGAGTCGCTGACCTGACCCACCTACGTACCACCCGGGGCCCGCACGACCGGATCGCCGTGCGGGCCGTCGTCATCACCGCCAGCATGCTCGGCGGTGTCGGGGTGCTCCTCGGCTTCACCGGCGGCCTACAGCGCCTCACCGCCGAGGCGTACCTGATCCTCGGCGCGGTGTTCCTGCTCCCGGCCGCCCTCGCCCTGGTCGGCGACCGTTGGCGCCCACCGCCGCACGAGCTGTGGGGGTGGTACCGAGGGGCGGAGGTGCTGCTGTTCAGCGCCGACGACGAACGACAGTTCGGCCAGGTCACCCGGGCTCTGCTGCGGGCCCGGGAGGTCAACCGCTACGGCGGTTGGGTCGACCCGACCGCCTCGGCGGAGCCGTGGCGGCCCAACCGTTGATCCGGCGGTCGGTGGACCGGCGCCGGGTCGGCGTCGGCCCGCCGGCCGTTCAGCAAGCTCAGGGGGCGACCGGCTCCGGCGCCCGTTCGGCCTGCGGTGCGGCCACCCAGGCGCTGACCCGGCGCTCGGCGTAGAACGAGACGAACGGCACGGTGCCGGCAAGCATCACCAGCAGCATCCGCTTCAACGGCCAGTCGGCTCGCCGGCTCAGGTCGAAGGCGGCCACCAGGTAGATCATGTAGAGGAAGCCGTGCGCCGGCCCGATCGTCTCCACCACGACCGGGTTGTCGAACGCGTACTTCAGGGGCATGCCGATCACGACAAGCAGGATCAGCACCACGCCCACGATCCAGGCGATCACGCGGTACCGGGTAAGGGCAGCGCCCACCGTCGTCCGTCCTTCCGAGCCCGGCTCAGCCGGGATAGTCACCGGGCCGGGCGCCCGGATTGGCGTTCAACCATGACAGGTAGTGGTTGTAGGCGGCCAGGTCGGTGTCCTCGACGACATCGCCGCTGGCCGGCACCCGAGCCACCCGCACCGGTCGGCGTACCGCCGGTCGGGACCCGGTGGTGACCTCCGGCGCCGGCTCGACGACCGGATCCTCGGGCGGCGCGTCGGCCTCCACCGAACGGCGGCGGGCCAGCTTCACCTCACGCCACCAGACGTAGACCACGAAGCCGGCGAAGATCGGCCACTCGACCGCGTACCCCCAGCTCAGGCTGTTGCCGGCGGTGGCCCGGCTGATCTGCCACCAGCCCAGCCCGAGGAAACCCACGACCAGCACGACCATGGCCACGTGACGCGCGATCCACGCCGGGGTCCAGAGCCGCCTCATGGCATCGAGGGTACCGGGAGCGCCGCCGGTCTCCGACACCGTGTCGTAGTTGTCGCCCGTCGCCGTGGTTTGGCGACGCGGCGCCTGGGCAATCGTCTAGATGCCAGCCCAAACGAGATCAAGGGGGGCGATCATGACCGGATCGGTACGCGAGGACGGCTTCGCGTCCAGCGGTAGCGCGGAGACGAGCCCGGAGCAGCGGGTGCCCGAGTGGGGCGGCGACCAGGTCGCCGACCCGGCCGGCGCTCCCGGTCTCGACGGCGACCTGCTCGGCATCGACCCGACGGAGCTGACCGACGAGGACCTGATCCGCGAGATGCACAGCCTGCACCGCACCCGCCTGGACACCCTGCGGCACGCGGCGGACTCCGCACTCGCCAACCACCTGCGGCGCACGGCCGAGTTGGAGACCGAGTACCTGGCCCGCCACCCGGGTCGCGAGGTCGATCCCAGCCGCCTGCGGGACGCGTGATGCCGGCGCGCGCCGTGCGCGGCATGTCCGCGCCACCCGAGGTGGTCTTCAGCACGGCCACCGACCCCGACCGCGCCTCGGCCTGGCTGCCGGAGCCGCTGCGCGGCGACGGCAGCCCCGCCGCGGAGATCAGCGGTGAGGAGTTGCGCGCCCGCTGGGGCGACGGAGACGCCGACGACTGGTCTGCCGAGCTGCGGGTCGAGCCGGCGGACTCCGGCGGCGCCCGGATCCAGCTCGACCTGGCCGACGGATCGGGCGGACCCGGCCCGGACCAACTGGCCGACGAGGCGCTCACCAACCTGGCACGCGAGGTCGCCGACAACCTCCAGGCCGGCTGAGTCGACTTTGCGGGACGCCGCTCCCGCACCACCACGACACACGTGAGGAGATCGGGTGAGCAACACTGGCCTGCGGCAGAAGGCCGCCCGGCTGCGCCGGGCGTACGCGCCGCACGAACATCGGCCGCTGGGCGGCTACCTGGCGGCGATGGGCGCCTACGCCGGGGTGACCGGGGCTCTCGCCGGTCTGGTCAAGGCGACCGGCCGGCCGGTTCCGGAGCGTCCCGCCCCATCCGACGTGGTGTTGCTCTCCATCGCCACCCACAAGCTGAGCCGGCTGTTGTCGAAGGACGCGGTGACCAGCCCGCTGCGGGCGCCGTTCACCCGATACGACCGGCCGATCGGCAGCGGCGAGGTGATGGAGCAGGTCCGCGACTCGGGCAGCCCGACCCGGCACGCCATCGGCGAGCTGCTGAGCTGTCCGTTCTGCCTGGCGGTCTGGGTGGCCACCGGGCTGACCGGTGGTCTGGTGCTCGCGCCCCGACTCACCCGCCTGGTGGCCACCGCGCTGACGGCGGTGGCCGCGTCGGACTTCCTCCAGATGGCGTACGCGACGGCGCAGCAGGCCGCCGAGGGTGGCCACGACGACGACTGACAACGGGTGGACGCGACGCGCGGAAGGGGGCCGGCATCAAGCCGGCCCCCTTTCTTGTCGTACGCCTCAGCGCTGCATGCCGGACCAACCGTGTGGGGACTCCGGTTCCCGTTCGTCCTCGTCCGCCCCGGTGATGATGTCCCGGTCCACCGCCGTCTTGTCGTGCTCGTTGGCGAAGTCCGGCTCCGGCGTGGTGTCCCTGCCCTTCGGGGGCTGACCCAGCGCCGGCACCTTCTCGTCGTGGTCCTCGTGGTGCGACATTGTCGGTGTCCCTTCTGCGGTCGCTCAGCCGACCGAACCGCCCAGCAGGTCGCTGGCCTCGTCGACCGCGTACTCACCCTCGGGGAGCGCGTCGATGCGGGCGAGCAGCTCCGGCGGGAGTTCGGCGGCCACGGCCTGGCGGTAGATCTCCGCCTGCTCGACCCGCTCCTGCCCGCGGAAGATGCCGTCGAGCAGGTCGTCGAGTGCCCGGGTGTCCGGCTCGTCGGCCTGTGGTGAGTCGTCGGTCACGTCGATCAGCTACCCGGGGCGGAATCGGTCAAACGTCACCCCGACGGCAGGCCTGCCCTCATGGTCGATTGCCGCGAGAACTCCCCTTTGCTCTGCACCCGCCGAAGCGACGGTCAGGTTCGGTGAAGGGCGGCGGTAGGTGGTGCGCATACGGGTGCAGAGCAAAGGGAGGTTCGGGGGAGTGAGGGGGTAGCGGGGGTGGCAGCACGCCGAATCCAGCCAGCGCTGCCTGAGTACAGACAGCGCCGCCCCCGGCCTTGTGAGCCGGGGGCGGCGCTGGTGTCGGTGTGCAGGTCGCCTCTCGGCGAGTGGCGCTACGCGGCTCCTGCCGAACGGTATTCCGCGAAGGCTATTGAGCCTGCGTGTCGGCGGTCACAGCCTCAGGCGGCGGGGCCGTCACACCGTCGACGGCAGGGTGGCCCGGCGGGACCGCACGGCCGAGGCGAGGTGGTCGAGCACCTCGGCGGTCTCGTCCCAGCCGAGGCAGGCGTCGGTGACCGAGCGGCCGTACTCCAGCTCCCGGGTCGGGTCGAGCTCCTGTCGGCCGGGCAGCAGGAACGACTCCAGCATCACGCCGGTGATGCCACGCTGGCCGGCGGCCAGTTGGGCGGCCACGTCCGCGGCGACCAACGGCTGGTTGCGGTGGTCCTTGCCGCTGTTGGCGTGACTGGCGTCGATCACCAGCCGCTCCGGAAGGTCGGCCGCGCGGAGCAGGTCCAGCGCCCCGGCGACCGAGTCGGCGTCGTAGTTGGGCCGGCCGCCCCCGCCGCGCAGCACCAGGTGCCCGTCGGTGTTGCCCCGGGTGTGCATGATCGCCGGGGTGCCGGAGAAGTCGATACCGGGGAAGACGTGCGGCACCCCGGCGGCGCGGATCGCGTCCACGGCCGTGCCGATGCTGCCGTCCGGGCGGTTCTTCATGCCGATCGGCATGGACAGGCCGGAGGCGAGCTGGCGGTGCACCTGGCTCTCCACCGTGCGGGCACCGATCGCGCCCCACGCCACCGTGTCCGCGATGTACTGCGGGGTGATCGGGTCGAGGAACTCGCAACCCACCGGCAGACCGAGACGCAGTACGTCGAGCAGAAGCGACCGGGCCAGCCGCAGACCGGTGTTGACGTCCCCGCTGCCGTCCAGGCCCGGATCGTTGATCAGGCCCTTCCAGCCGACCGTGGAGCGGGGCTTCTCGAAGTAGACCCGCATGACGATCAGCAGGTCGTCGGCCAGCCGGTCGGCCGCCGTCCGAAGACGTTGCGCGTAGTCGAGGGCGGCGGCCGGATCATGCACCGAGCAGGGGCCGACCACGACCAGCAGGCGGTCGTCCTCGCGGTCCAGTACGCGACCGACCGCACGGCGGCCGGTCAACACGGCCGACGCGAGCGGGGCGTCCAGGGGTAACTCGTGGTGCAGCAGGGCGGGCGTGGTCAGCGGCACGACACGGTCGATCCGTTGATCGCTGACCCGATCGGTCTCCGGGGTCGTCACGGTGGGCATCCTTCCGCCGACCGTGCCCGGGGCCGGTGCCCGGGACGAGCCGGCTGCTCGTACGCAAAAGGGCAGGAACGACAGCTCCTGCCCAGCCGGCTCGGTCCGTGGTGACGTCAGTTCATGGTGAAGTCACCGGCGTGCGAGCCGGCTGCCTAAACCATCGATAGGAACGCGTCACCGGGCCAGCGTACCCGACTCGGCGGCGCCGCCCGGGCGGTCGTCCCAAGATGCGGTGCGAACGTCGCGTGGCGCAGGTGCGCTCTGGGTAACAGGGCTGCCATGACTGTTGAGCAGAGCGATCAGGACCGGGTGGAGTCGCGCGCCCACCTTCTGCCCGAGGAGGCGGCGGTGGGCAGCGACGACCCGCAGGCGCAGGCGGAGGCCATTCTCGCCGAGTCGGACATGCGGACCGACGACCAGAACGCCGCCCCGGACACGGTGCTGGAACGTCGTACCTCGGATCAGACCGTGGTCGCGGTCGAGCCGCCGGACTGAGCGCTCGCCCCGCGCGCCCGGCGCGACCCCCGGTAGGTCTGGTCACGCAGCCAGGCCAGCGGACCTGCCACCCGCAGTTCGGGTGGCAGGTTGCGTACCGGGTCGAAGGCGAGCACCAGGCGGGGGTGTCCGTCCGGATGCAGTAACCGGCCACGGCGCAGCCGGCCGAGGGCGACGCCGATGCGGTCGGGTCGGCTCGCCGACCGACCGCACGTCACCTTTCCGTCCCCGAGATCGGATAGCGTCGGGGCATGCCCGACAGCGGTTACCCCTGGCCCATTCAGACGTCCCGACTGGACAACGGCCTGCGTGTGGTGGTGAGTGAGGACCGCACCGCGCCCGCCGTGGCCGTCAACCTCTGGTACGACGTCGGCTCCCGGCACGAGCCGGCTGGCCAGACCGGCTTCGCCCACCTCTTCGAACACCTGATGTTCGAGGGCTCGGTCAACGTGGCGAAGACCGAACACATGAAGCTGATCCAGGGCTCCGGTGGCTCGCTCAACGCTACGACCAACCCGGACCGGACCAACTACTTCGAGACGGTCCCGGCCGAACACCTGGAGTTGGCGCTCTGGTTGGAGGCCGACCGGATGGGCGGCCTGGTCCCCGCTCTCACCCAGGAGACGCTTGACAACCAGCGGGACGTGGTGAAGAACGAACGCCGCCAGCGCTACGAGAACGTGCCCTACGGCGATGCCTGGCTGCGGTTGCTGCCGCTGCTCTACCCACCGGGGCACCCCTACCACCACGCCACGATCGGCTCGATGGCCGACCTGAACGCCGCCGACCTCGCCACCTTCCAGGCGTTCCACCAGACCTACTACGCGCCGAACAACGCGGTGCTCACCGTGGTCGGCGACGCCACCGCCTCCGACGTGTTCGCGCTCGCCGACAAGTACTTCGGCGCGCTGCCCGCCCGCGACGACATCCCGCAGGCACCGGACGGCCGCAGCGTCGCCGCCACCGGGCAGACCGCGGTCGAGTCGGTGAGCGCCGACGTGCCGGCGCCGCGGGTGTACATCGCCCACCGCAGCTACCCGTTCGGCGGCCCCGGCTACAACGTGATCACCGTGCTCGCCACCATCCTCGGCAGCGGCCGGGGAAGCCGGCTCTACCAGCGGCTCGCCGACGGCGAGAGGATCGCGCAGCCGGATCTGGTCGGGGCGTACGGGGTGGATCTCGCACACGCCCCGGCACCGCTTATCGCCACCGCCACCGCCCGCCCCGGAGTGAGCGCCGAGCGGCTGGCCGAAGGGCTGGCCGCGGTCGTCGACGAGTTGGCCACCGTGCCGGTCACCGCCGCCGAACTGGATCGGGCCAAGGCGTTGCTCAGCACCGGCTGGTGGCGTCAACTGTCCACCGTCGACGGTCGTGCGGACCTGCTCGGCCGGTACACCACGCAGTTCGGTGACCCGGCCCGGATCGCCGACCAGTTGCCGGCCCTGCTCGCGGTCACCGCTGAGCAGATCGCCGAGGCCGCCGCCGACGTGCTCGCCACCGACCGGGTGATCCTGACCTACCTGCCCGAGGAGACCTCATGACGCTGATCGCCGACCGTCCCGGCCCGGGTGCCGCCCGCCCGTACCGGTTCCCGCCGGTGGTCCGCCGCGCCGTGGCCGGTGGTCAGGTCGTCGCCGCGCACCTGCCGGGGCAGAACCTCGCGGTGGCCCTGCTGCTGCTCGACGTGGGCGCGGGCCAGGAGCCGGTCGGCAAGGAGGGCCTCTCCGGTGTGCTGGCCAAGGCGTTGGAGGAGGGGACCGCTCAGCGGGACGCCGCCGCGTACGCGCTCGCCGTCGAAGGGCTCGGCACCGCCCTGTCCACGGGTCTGGACTGGGACTCGTTCCAGGCCAGCGTGGTGATCCCGGTGGACCGGCTGAGTGCGGCCGTGGAGTTGCTCGCCGAGGCGGTCCGGACACCCCGGCTCGACCCCGCAGACGTACGCCGGGTCCGCGACGACGAGGCGACCGCGCTCCGCATGGACTGGGCCAACCCCGGGCCGCGCGCCGACGCCGCGCTGCGCGCCGACCTGTTCGGGGCGCAGAACCGCTGGGGGCGGCCGATGCACGGTGACCCGGAGTCGGTGGCCGGGTTGGACGTGGAGGACGTGACGGTCTTCCACTCCGAGTGGTTCCTGCGCCCCGGCACCCTGATCGTCGCCGGTGACCTGGACCGAATCGACCTGGACGCCCTGGCCGCCGCGGCGTTCGCCGGCACCGGTGGCGGCCCCGCCGAGCGGGGTGGCCCCCTTGACGTGCCGCTGCACGACGGTCGACGGATCATCCTGGTGGACCGGCCCGGCTCGGTGCAGTCCACGCTGCGGCTGGGCCACCCGTCAGCACACCGGGCGCACCCCGACTACGTGCCGATGACGCTTGCCGGCACGGTGCTCGGTGGGGCGTTCACGTCCCGGCTCAACCACCTGCTGCGCGAGGTGCACGGCTACACGTACGGCATCCGGGGTGAGTTCGCCGCTTCGCGGCGCTTCGGCCGGTTCGCGGTCAGCTCCGGCGTGCAGACCGCGGTCACCGCGCCGGCCCTGGTCGAGGCGGTGGGTGAGATCACCCGTACCCAGGCCAGCGGGGTGACCGAGGAGGAGCTGGAGGTGGCCCGTTCCTGGCGGGCCGGGCAGCTCTCGGTCGAGTTGCAGAGCCCTCGGGCGATCGCCTCCGCGCTGACCACCCTGGTGGTGCACGGCCTGCCGGACGACTACCACGCGCGGTTGCGGGAGTCGCTGCTCTCCGCCGACGTGGACCAGGTCTCCGCGGCGGCAGCTACCCACCTGCACCCGGAAGCCCTCACCCTGGTCATCGAGGGCGACGCCGCAGTGATCCGCGACGACCTGGAGTCCACAGCCCTAGGAACCCTGCTGTCCTGACCCACCCCCGGCACCGTTGCGCTCGATCATGAAGTTGTTGTCACTCGGCACGGCGTGTCGTGGCAACAACTTCATGATCAACGCCAAGGAGGGGGTGGGCGTTGGGTGTGAGGTGGGGCTCGGGGGGTGGGAAAGGGGTCCCGGTTTCGGCTGTGGGGTCGGTAGCCTCGCGGGCATGAGGATCGGCATTGTGGGGGCCACCGGCCAGGTCGGTGGCGTGATGCGGCAGGTGCTGGCGGAGCGGGAGTTCCCAGCGGAGCAGGTGCGGTTGTTCGCCTCGGCGCGGTCCGCCGGGCGCACGCTCCCGTGGCGCGACGGCGAGGTCACCGTCGAGGACGCCGCTACCGCGGACTACTCCGAGCTGGACATCGTGCTCTTCTCGGCTGGTAAGGGCACCGCCCGCGAGTTGGCGCCACGGGTCGCCGAGGCGGGCGCCGTGGTCATCGACAACTCGTCGGCGTTCCGGATGGACCCGCAGGTGCCGCTCGTGGTCGCCGAGGTCAACCCGCAGGCCGCCCTGGACCGGCCGAAGGGCATCATCGCCAACCCCAACTGCACCACGATGGCCGCGATGCCGGTGCTGCGCCCGCTGCACGCCGAGGCGGGCCTGGTCGGCCTGGTCGTCTCCACCTACCAGGCGGTCTCCGGTGCCGGGCTGGCCGGTGTCGCCGAGCTGGACGAGCAGGTCCGCAAGGTGGCCGAGCACGCCTCCGGGCTGGCCTTCGACGGGTCGGCCGTGGAGTTTCCCGCGCCGCGCTCGTTCGCCCAGCCGATCGCCTTCAACGTCCTCCCGCTGGCCGGTTCGATCGTCGACGACGGCTCGTTCGAGACCGACGAGGAGCAGAAGCTCCGCAACGAGAGCCGCAAGATCCTGGACATCCCCGACCTGTTGGTCTCCGGCACCTGCGTCCGGGTGCCGGTCTTCACCGGGCACTCGCTCCAGATCAACGCCCGGTTCGCCCGGCCACTCACCCCGCAGCGCGCCCACGAACTGCTGGCCGACGCGCCCGGGGTGGCACTCACCGACGTCCCGACGCCCTTGCAGGCCGCCGGCCAGGACCCGACCTACGTGGGCCGGATCCGTGTCGACGAGACCGTGGAGCACGGGCTGGCCCTGTTCTGCTCCAACGACAACCTGCGCAAGGGCGCCGCACTCAACGCGGTGCAACTCGCCGAGCTGGTCGCCGCCGAGCGCCGCTGACCGGCGCCCCTCACCTGAGCCACCGAGCCCTCGCCGTCCGCCGGCGGGGGCTCGGTGGCATTGCGGGTGGTCGCCCGCGACGGCCGGCAGGTCGTGCTTGGATGGGCTGGAGACGATCGTCCAACCTGGAGGACACCATGCCGGATGACCGCACCCAACAGGCGTTGACCGATCTGGTGGCCGGCCGCTCGATGGGGGTGCTCGCCACCATCAAGCGGGACGGGCGTCCGCAGCTGTCCACGGTGCTCTACTCCTTCGACCGGGACGCCGGGCTGATCCGGGTCTCGGTCACCGACGGCCGCGCCAAGACCGCCAACCTGCGCCGCGACCCGCGCGCCAGCTTCCACGTCAGCAGCGACGACGGCTGGGCGTACGCGGTGGTCGAGGGCCGCGCCGAGCTGACTCCGCCGTCCGGCCAGGTCGGCGACGACACGGTCGAGGAGTTGGTGGCGCTCTACCGGGCGCTGAGCGGCGAACACCCCGACTGGGACGAGTACCGCCAGGCCATGGTCGACGAGGGGCGGATCGTGCTCCGCCTGCACGTCGAGCGCATCTACGGCATGCCGCCCCGAGGCTGACCCACGCAGAGCCGGCCCCCGCTCCACCGCGTCCAGCCTCGGAAGGCGGGACCGACGCGGGTCCGGGTGTGTCGGTGGTCGGCGGGTATACGCCCTCCCGTGCCTGCTTCGCCGTCGCGGGCCAGCCGGGAGGGGATCCGGGATGGGCGCCGACCAGGGCAGCGACGACGCCGGCACGAGCAGCGACGGAGGTCGCCCCGGCGGCCCGAGCCTGCGACGGGAGACCTCCCGGCTGCTGTCGTTCAGCGACGGGGTCTTCGCCATCGTCATCACGCTGCTGGTGCTCGACCTGCAACCACCCCACGTCGGCCGGGGTCAGTTGCTGCACGCGCTTGTCGAGCAGTGGCCGGCGTACCTCGCCTACGTCACGTCGTACGTCAACGTGGCGGTGGGTTGGCTCAACCACCGAGCCACCTTCAACCGGGTGGAGAGCAGCGGAAAGGCCCTGCAGTGGTACAACCTCGCGGTCCTGTTCAGCACCGCGCTGCTGCCGTTCGCCACCTCGGTCGTCTCGCACGCGATGCAGCAGGGTGACCAGGCGGACCAGCGGGCCGGTGTGGCCCTCTACGGCCTGGTCGGTGTGCTGGTCTCCGGGAGTTGGCTGGGTCTGTACCACTACCTGTCCCGGCATCACGATCTGCTGGACCAGACCGTTCCGCGTCGGTTCTTCCCCACCGAACGGACGCGGGCCGCGGTCGGCATCCTGGGCTACGCGGCGGCGGTCCTGGTCGGATTCCTGCTCAGCCCGCTCATCGCGTTGGTGGTCTTCCTGGTGCTGCCGACCTTCTACAACCTGACCAGCAGCGGGTTCTACGAGCTGCGACGGCTGCGACACCCGCACGGATAGCCCGGCGGGCCAGTCGGCGTTACCCCGTCCCGGACGGCGGGTAGACGGGCCGTGCCGACACCGAGAGGGGAGCACCATGACAACGGTCGGAGAGTTCATGACGACCCGGTTGGTGACGATGGACGGCAACGACACGCTGATCGCCGCCGCGCAGGAGATGCGGGACAGCGCGATCGGCGATGTGGTGGTGACCGACGGCGACAGTGTGGTCGGCATCGTCACGGACCGGGACATCACGGTCCGAGGTGTCGCGGAGAACATGGACCCGGGCTCGACCCGGTTGAACCAGATCACCACTCGCGACGTGATCACGGTGAGTCAGTACGACGATGCCGTGGCCGCCGCGGACCTGATGCGGACGTACGCCGTACGCCGACTCCCGGTGATCGACGACGGGCGTCTGGTCGGTCTGGTCTCGATGGGTGACCTCGCGGTCGAACGCGAACCGCAGTCGGTCCTGGCCGACATCAGCGCCGACGACCCGAACAACTGACCCGTCCGCCGCGGCGCGCGCCGGCCCTCCCCCCCCGGGGGGGGGGCGGGGGGGGGCCCCCGCCCCCCCCCGGGTGAAGCTGTGGAGGCTACACCACAGAAAACAACTCACACCCCAAGATATATATGTT
>NZ_JBSGIV010000046.1:0-57837 GCF_053605225.1 Micromonospora sp. NPDC003944 | reverse complement strand
GCGGCCAGATCTTGCATGAGTCACTCGTCGATCACCGACGTCGAACCCTACCGATGCCAACCTCCCGGAACCGGCCCACCTATAGAAGCGTCGCCGCGCAGGCGGGGCGCGGGCCTCCGGGGCGCGGCGCGTCGCGGAGCGCGGGGCCGCCCGCTAGATCGTGGTTGGCGCGTGGCTGCGGCTTGTGCGGGCGGGTCGGGTGGTGCGGCGTCGGCTCCACGGCTTGTACGTGGACAGCACGGTTGCGATGATCATCAGGCTGGTCGACACCGCCGGCGCGATGACCAGGTCTGCGCGGTCGTGTGCGGGCAGGGCGGCGCCGACCGCTCCGGCGTGGCGCAGGTTCGGGGTGAGCAGGAACAGCACGAGGCCGACCATCACGGTGGTGAGCACGAGCTTCACCAGCACCCAGCGGTGGCGCAGCAGGCCCCACGGGGTGAGCAGCGAGCTGGCGACTCCGATCAGCCAGACCAGGACGCTCAGCGGTGCGAACAGCACCGTGCCGACCAGGGCCGTGACCGGGTAGACCACCGCCGGGTCGGCGCCCCGCTGCACGGCGATGCCGAGGGTGAGCAGCACCAGGTCGGTGCCCAGCCAGCCGAGCGAGGTGACGAGGTGCAGGGTGAGCAGCGCCTTGCGGGTGGTGGGTCGGATCCGAGGCATACCGCGATGGTGCCCGCCGACCCCGGCCGGTTCGTCCGACGAGAGACGACACCGGGGGTACGCCCGGCGACGTAGTCCGGGCCGGACCCTGGTGATGCCTGTGCGTCACGATGACACACAGGCATCACCAGGGGTAAGTCAGTAGACCGACAGGTGTACGTGGTTGGTGTGGTCGGTGGACGGGGTGCCGTGCGCCCCGCTGTACGACTTCCACCCGCTGCTGGGCAGCCAGATCTGCCTGTACCAGATCACGTAGAGCACGGCGAGCCGGTCGGCGTTGCGGATGAAGTAGGCGGCCAGGTTGTTGCCGTACGTCTTGTCGCCGCCGGTGGCGTTCCCGCCGAAGCCGTTCTTCTGTGCCGCGAAGTCGCAGGCCCGGCCCTTGGGGTGCTCACCGGAGCCGCTGGGGCGGTGGCACGAGACGTACCTGGTGAAGCCCGCGGCCTTGGCCTGGTTGAGCGCGTGCAGGGTGCGCGGGGTGATGCAGCCGTTGGCCGGCGTGGGGTCGTTGACGCTGCACGACTCCGAGGGCCAGGAGCCGTCGGAGTTGCGGGGCGCAGGCTTCGCGTTGGCGGTGGAGGTGCCGCGGTTGGAGTCGCTGTCGGAGGCGGTCTGCGGCTTGGGTGCGGTGGCCACGGTCAGCGCCCGTTCGGCCTGTTCCTTGCGCTTGGCCATCACCGCGACCTGCTTGCGCTGTTCGTTGATCTCGCCGTTCAGCGCGACCCGGGTGCGGTTGCCCTTGTCCTTGCTGTCCAGCAGGTCGCGCAGCACCCGGTCCTCGTTGGCGGCCACCGCGTCCAGCGCGGCCGCCCGGTCCATGAAGCCTTCCGGGGTGTTGCTGTTGAGCAGCGCCGACATCGCGCCGAGCCGCCCGGTGCGGTACGCCACCTCGGCGATCTCGCCGACCTTGCCGGTGCGCTGCTCGATCTCGACCTCGGTGGTCTTCAGCTGGGTGGTCAGCTGCTGCTGTCGTTGTATCGAGGTGTCCAGGGCGCGCTTGGCGTCCAGGTAGCCCTTGCTCGCCGCCTCCAGTTGGGCGCGCAACGCAGGGGTGCCGCCCTCCTCGTCGGAGTCGGGTGCGGCGGCCCGCAGGCCGGTCGGGGGAGCGGCCGAGGCGGTGCCGGCCGGGAGCGCGACGCCGAGGGCGAACATCGCGACGATCAGGGCCGCCAGTCGGGCGGCGGGTGGTCGTGCTGGTGCCACTGCGCATGTCCTTCCGTCAGCCGCCGACCGGGTTAGCTGACGGGTTCGGGACGGAAGATCCCTACCGCTGACGCGGATGCACCCCAGGAACATGGTTCCCCGGTTCGCCCAGGTGGGCGATTAGGCGGCGACCACCACCGGCGCCGGGAGGGCGCCGCCTGGTGGAGGCCGGGACCGAGCCTACCGGGGCAGGTGGGGCTGCTGCAGCCGATGTGACGGACGGTGCGTGCGTCACCACGGAAAATCAGGGCGCGGTCGTGAAGAGTTCTTCACCATTCGATGGAGCCACACGCGCCGGATGCCGCACCGGGCTCGATCTGCAACGTCGCGTGCTCGATGCGGAAGTCGTCGTGCAGGGCGGTACGCGCCGCGGTGAGCACCGCGCCGACCTCCGCGCCGGGCTCCATCGTCAGGTGTGCGGAGGCCACGTCCATGCCCGAGGTGAGCGTCCAGACGTGCAGGTCGTGCACCTCGACCACGCCGGGGACGGCGGCCAGCCGGTCGTGCACGGCGGTCACCTGGAGGTGCTCCGGGGCGGCCTGCACCAGGATGCGGATGGCGGCGCGGGCCAGCCGCCAGGTGCGCGGCAGGATGAACACGCCGATGGCGACGGCGACCAGTGGGTCTGCCCACCACCAGTCGGTGACCATGATGAGCAGTGCCGCGCCGATGACGCCGACCGAGCCGAGCAGGTCGCCGAGCACCTCCAGGTAGGCGCCCTGGAGGTTGATGCTCTCCCGTGCCCCGGCGCGCAGCAGGGCGAAGGCGGCGATGTTGGCGAGCAGACCGAGCACGGCCACCACGAGCATCGGCCCGGTGATGATCTCGTGTGGGTCGCCGAAGCGGCGGATGGCCTCGATCACCACGTAGATGGCGACACCGGAGAGCAGGACGGCGTTGGCAAGGGCGGCGAGCACCTCGAGTCGGTAGAGCCCGAAGGTGCGCTGCGGGTCGCCGGTGGCCCGCCGGGTCGCCGTGATCGCGGCCAGCGCCATCCCGATGCCGAGCACGTCGGTGAACATGTGCCCGGCGTCGGAGAGCAGGGCGAGCGAGCCGGTGCGCAGGGCCACCACCGCCTCGACCACCATCAGGGTGGCGAGCAGGCCGAACGCCGCCCAGAGCCGACCCCGGTGTTGATGTGCGGCATTGGCGACGGACCCGTGGTGGTGGTCATGACCTGCGCCCACGAGAATCACCTTCCGCCGCCGATCGGGACCCGGTCAAATGTATGTTCACATCGCTATGTGTGCAAGTGTACGTGCCGGGCCTCCCGCCGGCGGCAGTCCGCACACGTCAGCCGGTCGGGTCGATGGTGGTGAGGCGCTGGGTGGCCCGGGAGAGCGCCACGTACAGGGTGCGTACCCCGGCGCCCGGATCCGCCCGGATCTCGCTCGGGGCGACAAGCACGACCCCGTCGTACTCCATGCCCTTGGCCTCCAGGCTGGTCACCACCTGCAACCTCGGCGCGCCGAGCGCGCCGAGCCACCCGGCGACCTCGTCGCGGCGGGGGACCGGCGTGATCACCCCGACCGTGCCCTCCACCTCGGCCAGCAGGCCGGCGGCGGCCTCCACGGTCGCGGTCTCCAACCCCGTCGCGGGCACCACCAGCTCGACCGGCGCGACTCCGGTGGAGCGCACGGCGGTCGGCAGCGGCAGGTCGGGGTAGAGCCGACGGATCTCCGCCGCCGCCACCGCGAAGATCTCCGCCGAGTTGCGGTAGTTCGTGGTGAGCGTGAAGTCGTGTCGCTTGCGCCGGCCCAGCGCCTGGTCGCGGGCCCGGGTCAGCTCCTCCGGATCGCCGGTCCACGCGGTCTGCGCGGGGTCGCCCACCACGGTCCAGGAGGCCAGCCGGCCGCGCCGGCCGATCATCCGCCACTGCATCGGCGAGACGTCCTGCGCCTCGTCCACGACCACGTGCGCGTAGTCCCGGTAGTCCTCCGGGCGCTCCCGGGCCGCCGCGCGGGCGGCCCGCTGCCGTTCGCCGAAGGTGCTCAGCTCGCGGACCCCACCGGCGAGCTGGAACGGATCGCGTTTCGGGCGGGCCGCCTGCGCGGGCTTGCCGAGCAGCGCGTCCAGTTCGTCCAGCAGTGCCACGTCGGCGATGGTCAGCCCGGCCGAGTCCAGGGTCCGGTACGCGGCGTTGAGTAGCCGGATCTCCGCCGAGGAGAGGATGCCCCCGGCGTAGCGGCGCAGCCGCTCCGGCTGCGCCAGCCAGCCGAGCACGTGCCGGGGGTGCAGCCGGGGCCACCACGCCTTGAGGAACTCCCGGAAGTCCGACCGTTCGGCGATCTCCGCCTCGAAGGCCGGTTGCTCCGGCAGCCGACCGCTGCTCAGCTCACGCGCCTGGGCCCAGAGCGCGGCGAACACCCCGTCGAAGCCGGCCCGGCGCACCTCGTTGCGTCGCGCGCCGCGGTGCAACGCGCGGTCCCGGATCCGGTCCAACGCGGCCCGGTCCAGCCGCAGCAGCGTGCCCCGGTAGAGCAGCCGCAGCTCACCCGGGCCGCCCGGAACCGCGTCGCGGGCTGCCCGTTCGAGCACCCGACGCATCCGCAGCGAGCCCTTCACCGCCGCCACCTCGGGCGGGTCGGGGCGGGTGGCGGGCATCCCCGGAAAGAGGGTGCCGAGCGAGTGCAGGGTCGCGGTGTCCTCACCGAGCGACGGCAGCACCGAGCCGATGTACTCGACGAAGACCGACGACGGGCCGACCACCAGGATGCCGCCCCCCGCGTAGCGGCTGCGGTCGCTGTAGAGCAGGAACGCGGCCCGGTGCAGGGCGACGGCGGTCTTGCCGGTGCCGGGGCCGCCGGCGACGATCGTCACCCCGGAGCCGGGCGAGCGGATCGCCTCGTCCTGCTCCCGCTGGATGGTCGCCACGATGTCGCGCATGCCCCGGCCGGTGGCCTTGGACAGAGTGGCGAGCAACGCGCCGTCGCCGACGACGGTCATCCCCTCCGGGGCGGCGGTCGGGTCCAGCAGGTCGTCCTCGATCCGGGTGACCCGTTCGGCACGGGACTGGATGGTGCGCCGGCGCACCACGTCCAGCGGCTGCGCCGGGGTGGCCTGGTAGAACGCGGCGGCGGCCGGCGCGCGCCAGTCGACGACAAGCGTGACGGCGTCCTCGTCGCGGATGCCGAGCCGCCCGACGTGCAGCACCTGGCGGTCGCGCAGGTCCAGCCGGCCGAAGACCAGCCCCTCGTGCTCGGCGTCCAGGGTGTGCCGCCGCTGCGCCGCGTGGAAGACCATCGCGTCGCGTTCGACCAGGGCGCCGAACGTGCCCACCCGGGCCATCCGGTAGCCGTCGCGTTCGGCGCGGACGGCCGACTGCCGCAGCTCGGCAAGTCGGGCGTACACCCGGTCGAGGTGTCGTTGCTCGACGGCGATCTCCTGCTCCAGGCCGGTCTGGTCGGTCAACGCACGCTCCTTCAGAGGTCGCCGGCAGGCGGCGGGAACCGCGCGGGCCAACCGCAGAAGGGTACGGCCCCGAGCCCGGCGCGGTGCGCCCGAGGTGCGCGAACGTGCTCAGGCACCCGTTCCGGCGGGGCTCGCGTCGCGGTGATTCGGCGGCGATTCGGCGAGCACCTGCCGCAGCACGCCGGTGAGCGCGGCGTTGACCTCGTCCGGGCGCTCCATCATCAGCATGTGCCCGGCACCCGTGCAGACGGTCAGCTCGGTGGCCGGCAGAGCCGCCGCGATCGACTCGGCGCACGGCGGTGGGGTCAGCCGATCCCGGTCGCCGACCAGGGCGGCGGCCGGCAGGTGGGCCAACGCGGCGAGGGTGTCCAGTCGGTGCTGGGTGCCGATGGAGGCGCGGAAACCGCCGATCGAGCGCAGCGAGGCCCGCGCCACCGCCGACGTCACCAGGCGGATGTCGGCCGGCTCGCAGCGGTCACCGAAGAGCATCCACCGGATGCTCGGTTGCAGCGCGTTCAGCAGCGCCCGGGGCGCCCGCCACGAGCCACACCGGGCCAGCACGCCGGCGCCGGTCGTCTCGGCCAGCCGGATCAACCGGGCGATCCTCGGCGAGAGCCCGTAGACGGTGTGCGTGTGCCCCTCGGCGGTGGTCGAGACGAAGACCAGACCGGCGGTACGGGCGGCGAAGTGCGCGGGGTGGCGGTGCGCGTACTCCATGACCGTCATTCCGCCCATCGAGTGCCCGACCAGCACCACCGGGCCGCTCGGTGCCACGGCGTCGATGAGCGTGGCCAGGTCGTCGCCCAACTGGGCCAGGGTCGCCGTACGCAGTGCCATGCAGCTGGACCGGCCGTGCCCGCGCGCGTCGTAGGTGACCACCCGCACCGCACCGCCGAACGACGCCGCGGTGAGGGCGTCGACCTGCCGGTGCCAGGATCGCCCGTCGAGCGTCCAGCCGTGCAGCAGAATGGCGGTGACCTGGGCGTCCGTCGGACCCGTCACCTCGACGTTGAGCCGTACGCCGTCCGGCAGGCCGACCTCGAACCGCTCGGGCATCGCCACCTCCCCCAGGACCGCCCGGTACCACCAGCACCTCGGATACCCGTCGGTAACACCGGCTACCCGCCATGACACCACGCCAATCGCGCCGCAGCGAACATTCCCGACCTCGCCCGTGCGGAACGGCGGCGGGTCAAGCTGAACGGCATGGGGTCGTCGGGAGCGCCCATGGGCGCGACGTCGGGGCAGGGGCGACAGGCCGGCGGTACACCTCGTGCCGCGCTGGCCGACCTGCTCGCCGGCAATCGGCGGTTCGTCAGCGGCCAGCCGGTGCACGGGCACGACGTCACGGCCGCCGCCGCTGCCTCCGGCGACCAGCAGCCGTACGCCGTGGTGCTCGGGTGCATCGACTCCCGGGTGCCCCTGGAGGCGATCTTCGACCAGACCTTCGGCGCGATCTGCGTGATCCGTACCGGCGGGCACGTGCTCGATCGCGCGGTCTGCGGCTCGATCGAGTACGTGGTCGGCCAGCTCGGCGTACCGCTGGTGATGGTCCTCGGTCACGAGCGGTGCGGCGCGGTGGATGCCACGGTGCAGGCGCTGCGTGCCGGGCAGCGCCCCGGGGGGTCGCTGGCGCACCTGGTGGACGAGATCGCTCCGGCGGTGACCGACGTGGGGCTCGACGATCCGGCGGTGCTGCCGCTGGCGATCCGTCGGCACGTCCGGCGCACGGTGCGCACCCTGCGCCAGGACGACCTGCTGGCCGGGCCGGTGGCCGTCGGCCGGGTGGCCGTGGTCGGTGGCCTCTACGACCTGGCCACCGGCGAGGTCGCCCTGCTCGATCCGGGCTGACCTGCCCGGCCCGAGGGCCGTCCCCGTCGGTCGATCATGGAGTTGTGGTGGGTGACAAACCGGCCTGGATGACTCCAAGCCGGGCACCACAAGTCCATGATCGACGAAGTCGATCCTCGCGCACGCGAAACCGCCCGCCGGGAACTCCCGACGGGCGGTTCGGTTGGTGCGGTGGGGGAGGGCTCAGCCCTCGAAGACGCCGGCCGCGACCAGGCGCTTCTCGGTGGCCTCCCAGCCGTCACCCGGGTGGGTGGCAGCCAGGTTGTTGATCTCCGCCCGGATCTTGGCGGCGTGGCCGGCGGCGGCCAGAACGCGGATCTCCTCGACGAAGGCGTCGGAGTCCGTGCGCAGGTGCGCGGTCTTGCCGTTGGTCAGGTTCCGCACGTAGGCGTGCTTGCCGCCGTTGAGCGGGATGAGGTACTTGAACTCGCCCAGCACGCTGAGGGCGCCACCCTGGCCAGCCTGGCCGGCCCGGACGGACGCGCGCGCGGTCTTAGAGGTGTTGCTCGCCACGGAGGTACTCCTTGCAAGACGTACGGGAGGACTGGACGTCCGGGGGCTGTGTGCGGGTCGCAGTTGACTCGGCCCGCGAAGGTGTAACGCGGCATAAGCCGCCGGTGGAACTGTACAGGACCACGACATCATGCTGGTCGTCGCGGTGTCCTGAGAGGCAACGGCGACCACCCGTCCGGCTATTCCACCCGGCGTTTTTTCCGATTCCCTGGCGCACCACCTGTCACAGGAGTCATCATGTGTTGCAGCAGCCACCTGGGTGGACGAGGTCGTAGGGGAAGACGCACCTCGCTCTCCGGGAGGTCACCGTGCCAACGCGTGGCGTCGTATACGTCCACTCGACCCCACTCGCCGTGTGCTCGCACGTCGAGTGGGCGATCGCGCGCGTCCTAGCCGCGCCGGTCAACCTGCAGTGGACGGCTCAGCCCGTCGACCCCGGCGCACGCCGGGCCGAGTGCGGGTGGACCGGTCGTCCGGGGACGGGCGCCGAGCTGGCTGCTGCCCTACGGCAGTGGCCCATGATCCGTTTCGAGGTCACCGAGGAGCCGAGTTCAGGCGTCGATGGTGAGCGCTTCATGTACGTGCCGGCCCGGGGCCTGTTCCGGGCAACTGTCGGCGTGGCCGGCGACATCCAGCTCGGCGAGGACCGACTCCGGGCGCTGATGGCGGCGTCCCGGGCCCCGGAGGCGCTGGCGCACGCCCTCGACAAGGCACTCGGCACGGCGTGGGACGCCGACCTGGAGCCGTACCGGTACGCCGGCGACGGTGCGCCGGTGACGTTGCTCACCCGGGTCGGCTGAGCCGACGGGTCCGCGCGCCGGCGACGTGCACGCCCGGCGCCGACGCAGCGTGCGGGCGGTAAGGTCAAGTTGCCCCGATAAGGGGGAACTGGTGGGATGGGCGGCGTGTCGAATCGCCCGTGGCGCGCCTCTGTCGCTGCCGCCACCCTGACCGCCCTGCTCGTCTCCGGATGCTCGGGCGGGTCGCCCCGCCCCGCGCCGACGCCCAGCCCGGCCGCCCCGTCCGCCGGCCCGAGCGTTCCGGCCGCGCCGCCGGCCGGCGACCCCGCCAGTCGCGCCGCCGCGCTGGTCGCGACGCTTTCCGACGAGGATCTGGTCGGCCAGGTGCTGATGCCGTACGCCTACGGCGACTCGGCAACGAAGGTCTCCGCCGGCTCGGCGGCCGGTAACCAGGCCCTCGCCGGGGTCGACACCCCCGCCGACATGATCGCCAAGTACCGCCTGGGTGGCCTGATCCTTGTCGGCTTCAGCGCCGACGACCCGACCAAGGGCAACCAGGAGACCACGAACGTCGACAGCCCGAAGCAGGTGCACGACCTCACCACCGGGCTGCGCAGCGCCGCCGGTCGGCTCGCCGCCGGTTCCGCGCCGCTGCTGATCGGCACCGACCAGGAGTACGGCGTCGTCACCCGCGTCACCGACGGGGTCACCGTGCTGCCCAGCGCCCTCGCCGCCGGCGCGGCCGGTGACCCGAAGCTCACCGAGGCAGCCTGGCGGGCCGCCGGCACCGAGTTGGCCGCGATGGGGATCAACATCGACTTCGCTCCGGTGGCCGACGTGCTGGCCACCCGCAGCACCGTGATCGGGTCCCGGTCGTACGGCACCGACCCGAAGCGGGCCGCCGCGCAGGTGAGCGGCGCGGTCCGTGGCCTCCAGGCGGTCGGGGTGGCCGCCACCCTGAAGCACTTCCCGGGGCACGGCCACAGCGCCGACGACTCGCACAAGGACCTTCCGGTGCTCACCCAGTCCGCCGCGGCGTTGCAGAGTGGCGCGTGGCCGCCGTTCACCGCCGGGATGGACGCGGGCGCGATGGCCGTGATGTCCGGTCACCTGGACGCGCGCGCGATCGACCCGGGAACCCCGGCGACCTTCTCGCACAAGCTGCTCACCGATGTGCTGCGCGGCCAACTCGGCTTCAAGGGCCTGGTGATCACCGATGGGATGAACATGCCGCCGGCGAAGCGCTGGGCTCCCGGCGAGGCGGCGGTCCGGGCGCTCAACGCCGGTAACGACCTCATCCTGATGACCCCGAACGTCGGTCAGGCGTACGACGGGCTGCTCGCCGCGCTGCGCGGCGGGTCGCTGCCCCGGACCCGACTGGTCGAGGCGGTCACCCGGGTGCTGACCATGAAGTTCCGGCTCGCGGAGCTGCCGGCGGCGCAGATGTCCACGCTCGACACCCCGGGGCACCGCGCGGCGGCGGACGCGCTCGCCGCCGCTGCCGTCACCGTCCTGCGGGGCGCCTGCGAGAAGGTGGCACGCGGGCCGGTCACCGTCACCTCGTCCGGCGGTCGGGACGGCACCCGGGCCACCCTCACCGCCGCGCTGAAAGCCGCCGGGGTGCAGGTCAAGCCCAGCGGCGGCACGATCGTGCACCTGGTGGGCTACGGCGACGGCAAGAGCGACCTGCGCCCTGACGCGGCCGTCACGGTCGCCATGGACACCCCGTACGTGCTCGCCGACGCGACGTCACCGACACTGCTCGCCACGTACTCCTCCAGTCGGGCGTCGATGACCGCCCTGGCCGCCGTGCTCGCCGGCAAGGCCCGGCCGGGCGGCCAGTCCCCGGTCGCGGTACCCGGCCTGCCCGCCACGACCTGCGCCGCCAAGAGCTGACCGCCGGGGCTGACCTCAGCCGGCGGCCGCGAGCCCGCGCACCGCGAGTCGGTACGCCGGCAGCACGTCGGCCCGTTCGGTGATCAGCCCCTCGTTGACCGCGAAGACAAGTGTCTGCCCCGCCGACTGGACGGCAAGCGCCCAGTTCCGCGACTCCTCCTCGGTCAACGGACTGGTGGCGAGCCAGGTCATCTCGGTGACGTCGAAGCTGCCGGCGCGCAGGTCGCGGAACTGCTGACCTCGTACCGTCTCGCCGGCCCCTGCCGCGAAGCCCTCGAGTGCGGCGCGCGGAGCGATGCTCGGCGTGTCCGCCGCCCAGACCCGCAGGAATCCGCCGCCGGCCTGCCGGCCGTCCACCTCGCAGCGCACCGTGGTGCCGCCGCGCTTGGTGAGCGTCTCGCCGACCAGTTCGGCCAACTCGCCCTTGGGCGGCTCGATCGCCTTCGCCGTCCATCCATCGGCAAGCGGAAACGACACCGGTACCGGGCAGGGGGAGCCCGCGCCGCCAGTCGTGCCACCGGGCGAGGCCGACGTCAGCTCGTCGTACCAGGGCTCGCCCGTGGCCTGCGGGGCCGGGCCGCCGGCCGCGGGCCCGGCGGGAGCGGCGTCGTCGCCGCAACCGGCCAGGAGGCCGAGGGTGAGCGCCGCCGAGACGGCGACACGGGTACGAGTGTCCACGGTGGTGATCCCCATCAGTCGATCTTCAGTCGGCCCATCTAAGCCGTGCGGTGTTCCGACGTCAATCGAGCGCGTTCGGGGCGACGAAAACCGGGTCGCCCCGCCCTCGGCTGCTCTGACAATCTTTCCGCATGGGAGCGGCAGCAGGATTTCGGCACGTGCAACGGGCGGACGGCACCGTGGTGATCACCCACCACGGGCGGGTGGCCGGCACGCTGCGCGGTGCCCGGGCCGCGGAGTTCCTCGCCGAGGTCGACGACGACCCGCAGTTGGTGATGGCCCGCTGGACCGGCAACTACCGCCACGGCAACGAGCGCACCGCGAAACAGCACCCGCGCAACCGAGGCTGAACGACGTAAGGGCCCCTCCTCGTCGAGGAGGGGCCCTTACGCGGGAACTCAGGGTCGGGCGAAGACGAGAGCCACGTTGTGACCGCCGAAGCCGAACGCGTTGTTCAACGCGGCCGGGATCTCCATGTGGCGGGCCTTGTGCGCGGCGACGTCAAGGGTGAGGCCGGGCTCCGGGTCGTCGAGGTTGATCGTCGGAGGGACGACGCTGTCGCGGATCGCCAGGATGGTGGCGATCGACTCCAGTGCGCCGGCCGCGCCGAGCAGGTGACCGGTCATCGACTTGGTCGCGGACAGCACCGGGTGGTCGCCGAGCGCCTTGTGCAGCCCGCCGATCTCCAGCATGTCCCCGACCGGGGTCGAGGTGGCGTGCGCGTTGACGTGCACGATGTCCCGCTTGGCGATGTCCGCGTCGGCGATCGCCTTGGCGATGGCCCGGATGGCGCCCTCGCCCTCGGCGTGCGGCTGCACGATGTCGTACGCGTCGGAGGTGATGCCCGCGCCGGCGAGGCGCGCGTACACCCGGGCGCCCCGGGCCGCGGCGTGCTCGGCCCGCTCCAGCACCACGATGCCGGCGCCCTCGCCGAGGACGAAGCCGTCCCGGCCCCGGTCCCACGGGCGGGAGGCCCGCTCGGGGTCGTCGTTGCGGGTCGACATGGCCCGCATCGAGCTGAAGCCGGCGATCGGCAGCGGGTGGATGACCGCCTCGGTGCCGCCGGCCACCACCACGTCGGCCCGGCCGGCGCGGATGATGTCCAGCCCGAGGGCGATCGCCTCGGCGCCGGTGGCACAGGCGCTGGCCACCGAGTGCACGCCGGCCTTGGCGCCCAGCTCCAGCCCGACCCAGGCGGCCGGACCGTTCGGCATCAGCATCGGGATGGTGTGCGGGGAGACCCGCCGTGGCCCGGAGGCCTCCAGGATGTCGTCCTGGGCGAGCAGGGTGGTGGCCCCGCCGATGCCGGAGCCGACGCTGACGGCCAACCGCTCCCCGTCGAGGTCGGAGTCGGCCAGGCCGGCGTCCGCCCAGGCCTGCTGCGCCGCGATGATCGCGATCGCCTCGGAGCGGTCCAGGCGGCGCAGGCGGACCCGGTCCAGCACCTCGGACGGCTCCACGGCCAGCTGGGCGGCGATCCGGACCGGCAGTTGCTCGGCCCACTCCTGGGTGAGGGCACTCACCCCGGAGCGGCCGGCGAGCATGGCGTCCCAGGTCGACGCGACGTCCCCGCCGAGCGGGGTCGTCGCGCCGAGCCCGGTGACGACGACGTCAGGACGACTCATGATCAGGACTGCGCCGCGATGTAGCTGACAGCGTCACCGACGGTCTTGAGGTTCTGCACCTCGTTGTCCGGGATCTTGACGCCGAACTTCTCCTCGGCGGCGACCACGACCTCCACCATGGAGAGCGAGTCGACGTCGAGGTCGTCGGTGAAGGACTTCCCCTCGGCCACGTCGTCCGGGTTCACCCCGGCAACCTCTTCGAGGATCTCGGCGAGGCCGGTGGTGATCTCGTCACGGGTCATTGCGGTTGGTTCCTTTCATCGGGGTTCTCCAGCGGTCGGCGTCGCCGACCGCCACTCCTGGACGCGTACGCGCCCGAGGGGGTCATCAGGGGCAGCGGACGACCTGACCGGCGTAGGTCAGGCCACCGCCGAAGCCGAACAGCAGCACCGGCGCGCCCGAGGGCACCTCCCGGCGCTCGACCAGCTTGGACAGGGCCAGCGGCACGCTCGCCGCCGAGGTGTTGCCGGACTCGACGATGTCCTTCGCGATGATCGCGTCGGGAATGTTGAGCCGCTTGGCGATGCCGTCGATGATCCGGGCGTTGGCCTGGTGCGGCACGAACGCGGCCAGCTCGGACGGGTCGACCCCGGCCCGCTCGCAGGCCTGCAGGGCGAGCGGCGCGATCGCGGTGGTGGCCCAGCGGAACACCGCCTGCCCCTCCTGCTGGATGTACGGGCGCCAGCCCTCGATGCGGACCGCGTCGCTCTTGTCCGGCACCGAGCCCCAGACCACCGGGCCGATTCCGGTCGGCTCGTCGTCGGCGGTGGCGGAGACCACCGCGGCACCGGCCCCGTCCGCGAAGATGATGCAGGTGGAGCGGTCGGTCCAGTCGGTGAAGTCGGACAGCTTCTCCGCACCGATGACGATCGCGTTGCGCGACGCGCCAGCCCGGATGGCGTGGTCGACGGTGCCAAGCGCGTACGCGAAGCCCGAGCATGCGGTGTTGAGGTCGAACGCGCCCGGCGCGGTGATGCCCAGCTTCGCGGCGACCCGGCAGGCAACGTTGGGGCTGCGGTCGATGGAGGAGCAGGTGGCGACCACGACCAGATCGATGTCGGCGGCGGTCAGACCCGAGTTGGCCAGGGCCTTGCCGGCAGCCGCGGCGGCCATGTCGGCCACCGTCTCGCTGTCGGCGATCCGCCGGCTGACGATGCCGACCCGGTCCCGGATCCACTCGTCGTTGGTGTCGACGAGTTGGGCGATGTCGTCGTTGGTCACCACCCGGGAAGGCTGGTAGTGCCCCATCGAGACGATGCGACTGCCAGTCATGAACGACCTCCGATACGGGCGATCAGGTCCCGTGCGGCCGGCAGGTCGTCCGGGGTGTTGAGGGTGACGATCTCCGGGGCGCCGTCGCCCTTGAGTTCCCGCTTGACCAGACCGGCGAGGGTGCCGGCCGGGGGCAGCTCGATCACGCCGGTGACCCCGAGGTCGGCCAGCGTACGCATGCACAGGTCCCACCGCACCGGCGCGGTGACCTGGCGGACGAGGCGCTGCACCATGGCCGCGCCCTCGTCGACCGCGGTGCCGTCGAGGTTCGACAGCAGGGTCCGGGTCGGGTCGGCGGGAGTGATCCGGGCGGCCTCCGCGGCGAGCGCGGTCTCGGCCGGGGCCATGTACGGGGTGTGGAACGCTCCGGCCACCTGGAGTCGGATGACCCGTGCTCGGGTGGGCGGCGCGGCGGCGAGTTTGTCGAGCCCGTCCAGAGCGCCCGCGGCGACGATCTGCCCGGCGCCGTTGCGGTTGGCCGGGTACAGCCCGTTCGCCTCGATCGCGGCGACCACCTCGTCGGGGTCGCCGCCGAGCACCGCAGCCATGCCGGTCGGCTCCAGCGCGCAGGCGGCGGCCATCTCCCGGCCACGGACGCCGGCCAGGGTGATCGCGGCGTCGGCCGACAGCACACCGGCCAGGGCGGCGGCACCCAACTCGCCGACGCTGTGGCCGGCGGTGAGCGCGACCCCGTCCAGCGGCAGGTGCTCGGCAGCCAGTAACGCCGCGGCGACGAGCAACGGCTGGGTGCGGGCGGTGTCCTTGATCTCGTCGGCGTCGGCGTCGGTGCCCAGGTGTAGCAGGTCGACCCCGGCCAACGCCGACCACTCGCGCAGTCGCGCCTCAGTGCCGGTCACGTCGAGCCAGGGGGTCAGGAAGCCGGGTTTCTGAGAACCCTGGCCGGGACTAAGTACGGCGAGCACGCCTATGACTCTCCCGGATAAAGTCGGCCAACGCTGTGCCGCCTACGACCAAACCGTACTAGGACCTTTGGAGGTTTCCTACAAAGATCGGCGGGGATCATCCTCAGTTTGAGCGGATTTCCGGGCAGCCGGGGTCATTGTCTGAGTCGGGACGGGCGGGACAACCGGATCCAACCGACCCACCGTCAGCGCGACCTGTAGGGCGAACGCGTCGCGCGGGGCCAGCGGCGAGAAGCCGGTCACCTCGGCGATGCGGCGCAACCGGTACCGCACCGTGTTCGGGTGCACGAACAGCGCTCGGGCCGCGCTCTCCAGCGTGCCACCTGCGGCCAGGAAGGCGTCCAGGGTCGCCAGCAGCTCCCCGCCGGCGCGGACGAGTGTCGCGTACACATCGTGACGTAGCCGACGGCGGGCCTCCGCGTCGCCGGCGAGGGCCCGCTCCGGCAGCAGGTCCGCGGCCGGCACCGGCCGGGGCGCGCTGGGCCAGGCCGGCGCGGCCCGGAAACCGGACAGCGCGGCCCGTGCCGACTCGGTGGCCTCGTCCAGGCTCGGTACGGCGGGACCGACCACCACCGGGCCGTCGCCGAACGCGCTCAGCAGCTTCGCCGTGGCGGTCAGCGGGTCCGCCGCGCCGCCAAGCACGATGACCAGCCGGTCGCCGTGGACACCGCCGATCACCTCCACACCGATCCGACGGGCCTGCCGGTAGACCACGTGCAAGACAGCGGAGACCTCACCACCGGGCGACCTGCCGACCGCCACCGCCACCGGCGGCGCGTCCGTCCAGCCGAGTGCGGCGGCCCGACTGGCCAGGACGTCCGGCGAGTCGCCACGCAACAGCGCGTCCACGAGCAGCGCCTGCAACCTGGCGTCCCAGGCGCCGCGCGACTCGGCGGCCCGCGCGTAGACCCGGGCGGCGGAGAACGCGATCTCCCGGGAGAAGCGCAGCACCGCCTCGCGTAGCTGCTGCTCCTCGCCCTCGGCGGCCAGGTGCGACACCTGCTCCTCGACCACGTCGATCGTCACCTTGATCAACGCCACGGTCTGCTGGAGTGTGATCGACCGGGCCAGTGCCTGCGGGGCGGCGGCGAAGACCTCGTCCGAGACCTCCTGGGTGCTGTCAGTCGTGCCGCCGCCGTCGCGCAGCCACTGCACGAGCGACCGGGCGCCGGCCTGCGCGACAAGCATCACCCAGGAGCGCTGGTCGGCCGGCAGCGCCCGGAACCAGGGCAGCGTCTCGTCCATCCGGGCCACGCTGGAGGTGGCCAACGCCCCCGCCGATCGTTCGATCCGGCGCAGCGTGGCCGACAGCTCCCCACCGCCAGACGTGCTCACCGCCCTAGCCTGACACGTCGTGAGCAGGTCAACCACGCCGGCACCGGTCCACCGGCCACCTGTCACGCCTGCGGCGGCAGGCCCACCTCCTGGGCCAGGATCGCGGCCTGCACCCGGCTGCGCAGGCCCAGCTTCGCGAGGATCCGACTCACATGGGTCTTGGCGGTGCTTTCCGCGAGCGTCAGCCGATCGGCGATCTGCTGGTTGGACAGGCCCAACCCGAGGCACGCCAGCACGTCGCGCTCGCGCGGCGTGAGGGTGTCCAGCGCGGCCCGGGCGTCGGAAGACGCGCCCGGCGCGGTAGCCGCGAACGCCGTGATCAGCCGCCGGGTCACCGTGGGCGCGATGAACCCGTCGCCCCGCGCCACCGTCCGCACGGCGCTGACCAGGCCGTCGGCGTCGGTGTCCTTGAGTAGGAACCCCGCCGCGCCGGCCCGTAGCGCCCCGAAGACGTACTCGTCGAGGTCGAAGGTGGTGAGCACCAGCACGTCGGCGAGTTCGTCGGTGACGATGGCCCGGGTCGCGGAGATCCCGTCCCGGCGGGGCATGCGGACGTCGAGCACCGCCACGTCCGGGCGCAACTCCCGGCACAACCGCACCGCCTCGTCGCCGTCGGCCGCCTCACCGACCACCTCGATGCCCGCCGAGCCGTTCAGGATCAGGGCCAGTCCGGCCCGTACCGCCGGCTGGTCGTCGGCGAGCACCACCCGTACCGTCGCCGGGCCCGCGTCGCCCGGAGACCGCGCTGGCCCGGTCACCCGGCCTCCCCGGTGGGCAGCGCCGCCCGCACCTGCCAGCGGCCGTCGTGCGGCCCGGCGGTGAACCGGCCGGCCAGCAGCGTCGCCCGCTCCCGCATGCCGATCAGCCCGGCGCCGGCGCCGGCCAGCCCGGCGCCGCCCCGGCGGACCGGATTCTCCACCGTCAGCACCACCTCGGCCGGTCGGTACGCGATCGTCAGCTCCGCCTCACCCGTGCCGTGCTTGAGGGCGTTCGTCAGCGACTCCTGCACGATCCGGTACGCGGCGAGGTCCACCCCCACCGGCAGCGGAGCCGGCTCGCCGTCGGTGCGCACCCGCACGGCGAGGCCGGCCGCCCGGATCCGCTCGACGAGTCCGTCCGCCTCGGCCAGCCGCGCGGTGACCACCTCAGCCGTGGCCGAACCGCCGTCATCCGTTCCGGGCTCGCGCAGCACCTCGATCATCTGACGCATCTCCGCCAGGCCCTGCACACTGCTCTCTCGGATGACCCGCAACGCGGACTCGACCTGGCCGCGATCCAGCCCGGGCACGGACAGCACGGCGGTGGCGTGGATTGCCACCGCGCTGAGGTGGTTGGCGATCACGTCGTGCAGTTCCCGGGCCATCCGGGCCCGTTCCGCGCTGACCGCCTGCCGCCGATCCAACTCGACGAGCCGGGCGGTCTGCTCGGCCCGGGCCCGCTCGGCGACAGCCTGGTCGCGGTACTGCCGCACGCTGATCCCGGTCAGCACCGGCAGCAGGCCGACGAGCACCACCAGCACCCCGATGGCCACCCCGCTCCACCTGTCGGTGAGGAGCACCCCGACGATCGCACCGACCACGCTCAGCCCGATTGTCGCCCGCAGCAACCACCGCCACAGCCGGGGCGGGCCGTAGACGCAGGCGTCGTAGAGGACCTGCGTGTAGATCAGGATCGCGCCCAGCGAACCGCCGAGCGCGATGTCCACCACCACCGCCGCGGTGCCGACGGCCAGGCTTGCACGCGGGGCTACGAGGCGCAGGCCCACGGCGACGCACATCGCCAGCAGCGGTGGCAGGAACAGAACCGGGGGCACGTCCGGGTGCGGACGGATCTGCGGTTGCCAACCCAGGGTCCACAGCACCAGACCGCCGGCCAGCGACGCCCCGGCCAGCGCCAGGTCCCGGCCGCGGGTGCCGGGGCCGAGCCACGGTGGCGGACGCATGCCTCGATCCCACCACAGCCGCACCAGGTCGGAGTCCGACCGGGGGAGGACGCCGCCGCCTCCGACATGCGCCGAAAGAGGTACGCGGACAGCGCCCCGCCTCGGCGACAATGATCATCATGACCGATGTGGATACCCTGGCCGCGCTGGCTCGCGAGATCGACACCACCTGCCGGCTGACCGGCACGTTCGTGCTCCGCTCCGGACGGACCGCCGACGAGTACTTCGACAAGTACCGCTTCGAGGCCGACCCCCGTCTGCTGGACCGGGTGGCCGCCGAACTGGCGCACCTGGTCCCGCCGGGCATCGAGGTGCTGGCCGGGCTGGAGATGGGGGGCATCCCGGTGGTGACCGCACTCGGCCGGCACACCGGGCTGCCCTGCGCCTTCGTCCGCAAGAGCGCCAAGGCGTACGGCACGGCCCGGCTTGCCGAAGGCGCGGAACTGGCCGGTCGGCGGGTGCTTGTGGTCGAGGACGTGGTCACCTCGGGTGGTCAGGTGGTCATCTCCACCGGGCAACTACGCGACCTGGGGGCCCGGGTGGAGCACGCACTCTGCGTCATCGACCGGGCCGAAGGAGGGGCGCAGGCGCTCGCCCGTCACGGCGTGACACTGCGGGCGCTCCTCAGTCGAGCCGACCTGGAGGCGCACCGGGCCCGCTGAGCGTCGGTCCGCCCCGTCGGTGAGCCCCACGGTGAACGGTGCGGAAAGAAGCTGTGAACTGCGCAACCGGCTCCCGCGCTCAGCGGCGTCTTCGAGCACCCGGCGGTCCGGACCCCGGGTACGCTGCGCGCGGCCCGTCGGTCCCGGCCAGTACGGTGACAGGGCACGTCGGGGGAGCACCCGCGGGTGAGGCGAGCGTGAGGAGACCGGGGATGGCGCACGGGGAGGCCGAGCACGGCTGCGCCCAGGGCGAGCCCTGCCGGCCGGGGCACCACGACCCGCAGGCGGCTGGCAAGCACCGCCGGGCGGTCGGCGGCGCGCCGGCGCACCCGGTGGACCCGCTCGCCGGGCGTGCCGACGACGAGCCCGTGCTGCCACGTCAGCGCTCCGCCGAGCCCGCCGGTCTCACCGAAGCCGACCCGGACGTTCCCGCTGGTTGCCTCAGCGAACTTCCCGGCTGGGCCGGGGCGCATCGGCACGGCCCGGTCCGGCCGCGTCCACGGGCAACCCGCCGCGAGCGCCCGCCGCCCCGCTGGTGCTGACCCGAGCCTGCGTTGACCCGAGCCTGCGCGGACCGTGGGCCTGCGTTGACCCGGGCCTGCGCGGACCGTGGGCCTGCGTGCTGACCCGGGCCTGCGTTGACCCGGGCCTGCGTTGACCTGGGCCTGCGCGGACCGTGGGCCTGCGTGCTGACCCGGGCCTGCGCCGGCTCAGCGCGTGCGGCGGCGGATCAGCAGGGCGATGCCGGCGAGGCCGACCGTGATGGTCAGCATCACGCCGACGTTGAGCAGCAGCAGGCGTTGCAGGTCACCGAGCGCCTCGTCGAGGTCCTTCGCCGGGTCGAGCGTGTCCTCCGGGAGCACCCGCTCGCCGCCGCCCGCGCCACCGCTGACCGTGTCGAACTGCCGCTCCAGCGGCACACCGGCGGTGCGCAGAGTCTCGGACATGCTGAGCCGACCCAGGAACCAGCCGGCGCTGGTCTTGCGGCCGTCCGGCTGCTTCGCCGGCCGGTAGACGCGAGGGCCGCCGACCGCCTTGGGGTAGAGGTCGTACGTCTGCTTCGGCGTCTCGCCGGCGAGCACCACGACCGTGTATTTCGGACCGAGGTTCGCCGCCTTCGGGCCGGTGGGCATGCCGGTGCGAGCGAGGAAGTTGACCTGATCGATGACCGCGCCCACGAGGGTCGGTTCCTTGTCCGCGTGCATCCGCAGCGGCGCGGACAGCCCCGTGCCGGTGATGTCCACTCCGGCGGGTGCCGGCTTCGGCGCCGCCGAGGCCGAGCCGGCGGTGCCGAGCGACAGCAGCGCTGCCGCCAGGGTGCCCGCCAACACGGCGGCCAACCGCCTCATGTGTCGGACCATCCCGCCTCCTCGCCCCGTTCGATGGATGGCTTCGTCGTGACGTCCGGACCGACCTGCCGGGTGCGGCATCGACCAGATGGTCGCGTCCACTCCTACAGACTCCGTAGAACGTCGGTGAGTTGCAGCTTTTGGAACAGTAATTGGAACTATCTGCGATCTCTGCCCGACTAATGAGGAGCCGTTTGATCAGCGGGCGGATCGTACCCTTACGGAGGGGTTCATGGGGGGCAGGGTTACACGTGCGGTGCGGGTCGTGCCAGTGGTGCTCGGCGTGGCGTTCGGTGTGTCTTTTTTGGTGCCGGCGACACCAGCCGCCGCCCACAACCAGCTGACCGGCAGCAACCCTCGCGACGGCGCTCGCCTGGCGACGGCACCCGCCCGGGTCGAGCTGCGGTTCCTCGCCAAGCCGTCGCCGACCACGACGAAGATCACAATAACCGGACCGGACAATGTGGTCGCTGGCGGGACGCCCGCTTTCGACGGCAGCCGCGTCCGGGTGCCGTTCAAGCCGGCCGCCGCGGGGCTCTACATCGTCGGCTACCAGCTCGCGTCGTCCGACGGGCATCCGGTGAAGGGCGAGGTGCGGTTCACCCTCACCGCCGGGACCGCCGCAGACCCGTCCGCCGCACCGTCGGCCACCGTCGGCACCAGCCCGGCCGGTGCACCCTCGGCTGACGCGTCGGCCGTCGGCGTACCCTCCGCCGGCTCGCCGTCGGCCACGCCCGGCAGCTCGACGGCGTCCACGGTGCCGGCGGCGTCGGAGCAGTCCGACTCCGGCGGTCGCTGGTGGATCTGGGCTCTCGGCGGGCTGCTGCTCCTAGCCGCACTCACCGCCGGCCTGCTGTTCCGCCGCCGCCGAAGCGCGTAACCGACCCTGCCCCGCCCCCGGCACGCGATCTTGCACTTTCTGTCCCGACAGATGGGGCATCCCACTCATATCGACAACCGAAACTGCAAGATCGACGCGCTGGGGCGGCGGGGGCGCGGGGCGGGGGTGCGGGGGCGTGGGGGGTTAGACCAGGCGTAGGCGGGCTGCGCGGATTCGGGTCAGGGTGCGCTCGCGACCGAGCACCTCCAGGGACTCGAACAGCGGCAGGCCCACGGTGCGGCCGGTGACCGCGACCCGTACCGGCGCCTGCGTCTTGCCAAGCTTCAGGCCCCGTTCGGCGCCGACCGCCTCCAGCGTCGACTTCAGCGACTCGGCATCCCAGGACTCCAGCGCCTCGAACGCCGTGACGGCGTCGTCGAGCAGCTCGGCCGAGCCGTCCTTCATCGTCTTGGTCCAGGCGGCCTCGTCGATAAGCGGCGAGGCCAGGAAGAGGAAGTCGACGTTCGGCACGATCTCGCTGAGCACCGCGATCCGCGTCTGCGCCAGCGCCGCCACGGCGGCGAACGCGTCGGCGTCGAACTCCTCCGGCTGCCACGGCGGCGGCGCGATGGTCTCGGTGCCGGTCAGCCATGGCTGGCAGGCGTCGATGAACTCGGCCACCGGGAGCGCGCGAATGTACTCGCCGTTGAACGCGCGCAGCTTCTTCTCGTCGAAGAACGCCGGGGACGGGTTGACCTCCTCCAGCCGGAACTCGTCCTCGATGACGGACCAGGGGACGATCTCCCGGTCGTTGGAGGGCGCCCAGCCGAGCAGCATCAGGTAGTTGCGCATCGCGCCGGCGAGGTAACCCTCCTCGCGGTACGCCTCCAGGGCGACCTTGTCCCGGCGCTTGGAGAGCTTCTGCCGCTTCTCGTTGACGACCACGGGCACGTGCGCCCACACCGGCGGCTTGACCCCGAGGGCGTCCCAGAGCAGCTGCTGCTTGGGGGTGTTGGGCAGGTGCTCCTCGGCCCGGATCACGTGGGTGATGCCCATGGTCATGTCGTCGACGACGTTTGCCAGCAGGAAGACCGGCGAGCCGTCGCCCCGGGCGATGACGAAGTCCTCGATGAGCTTGTTCTCGAAGGTGGGTTCACCACGGATCAGGTCGACCACCACCGTGGCGCCCTCGTCCGGCGTACGGAAGCGCAGCGCGTGCCCCGGGCCGGGGCCGAGGCCCCGGTCGCGGTGGTAGCCGTCGTAGCCCTGGTACTGCGAGCCGGTGCGGGCCTGCACGTCCTCGCGGGTGCAGTCGCAGTAGTAGGCGCGGCCCGACTCGTAGAGGCGCGCGGCGGCGGCCCGGTGCTCGCCGGCGTTCGCCGACTGGAAGTACGGGCCCTCGTAGCTGCCCCGGGAGATCCCGATCCAGTCCAGCGCGGAGAGGATGCCCTCGGTCCACTCGGGCTTGTTGCGCGCCGCATCGGTGTCCTCGATGCGCAGCACGAACACGCCGCCCTGTTGCTTGGCGTAGATCCAGTTCTGCAGCGCCGAGCGGGCGCCGCCGACGTGGAACATACCGGTCGGGGAGGGGGCGAAGCGCACACGTACTGTCACGCCACCAGCCTACGGCGACCGTCGACAGGATTCCGCCACGGCCCCCTGACTCACGGCACCGAGCGGATCTTGACCACCAGGGCGCTGCCGAGCAGGGTGACCACGGCGGTGACCGCGTAGAGCGTGGGATAGCCGCCCAGGTACACCACGAGCGGGGCGGAGAGCGCCGGGCCGAGCACCTGCGGTGCCGAGTTGGCGATGTTGATGACGCCCAGGTCCTTGGCCCGGTCGGTGGCCTGGGGCAGCACCTGGGTGATCAACGCGGCGTCCACCGAGAGGTAGACGCCGTAGCCGGCGCCGAGCAGCAGCGCCGCGACGACGGCCATCGGCCAGACCGGCGCGACCGCGAGCAGCAGCGCCGCCACCGCCATGATCAGCCCGGAGGCGATCACGTAGATCTTGCGGCGGCCGGAACGGTCGGACAGTCGGCCGGCGACCACCGCGGTCAGCATCATCCCGAGCGTGTAGAGCAGGATCAGCACCAGCAGGCCGCCCTCGGGGTCGGGGTGGCGCACCCCGTCGCTGAGGAAGTACAGCAGGTAGAGGGTGCCGAGCGCGTTGCCCAACTGGACCAGGAACCGGGTGATCCAGGCCCAGGCGAAATCCGGGTGCCGTCGGGGGCTGATCCACATCGAGGCCAGCAGCGTCCGCGTCCGCAACACCGGCCGATGGGTACGCGGCAGCGGCTCGTCGGGGGTGAGCAGCGCGAACGGCAGCGACAGCAGCAGGATGGCCACGGCGATGGCCAGATAGCCGGCCGCGTTGCCGGTGACCAGGGCGGTGACCAGCACCGCGCCGAGCACCAGCCCGAGCGCCTGCGGGATGCCCACCCAGCCCGAGACACCGCCGCGCTGCCGTACCGGAACCCGGTCCGGGATGGCCGCGGTGAGGCTCGCCAGCATCGCGTTGAAGCAGACCTGCGCGGCGACCCAGCCGAGGGCGACCCCGAGGATGGTCCGCTGCTGGGCCAGCAGCACCAGGGCCGCCGCGCCGAGCACGGCCCCGCCCGCCGTCCAGACGTGCCGGCGGCCCAGTTCGCGGCCGGCGATCCGCAGGCAGGTCCGGTCGGAGAACGCGCCCGCGAGGGGGTTGGCCAGCACTGCGGCCAGCGCACCGAGCCCGGTGACCACGGCAAGCATGTTCTCCTTGTCGCCGGGCGCGATCTGCTCGATCTGCTGCGGCAGCAGCACCTGGATGGGCGTGAAGAACGCCATCCAGACACCCAGGTTGGCCGCGAAGATCAGACCGATCCAGCCGCGCCGCACCGGCACCGTCGGCTCGGCAAGCGCCGCCGGCAGCGATGCCGGCGTCGGGTCGAGGGTGGTCACCGCGCCGACCCCGGCCGGCTGGCCGCGATCACGTCGCGCAACCAGGTGTACGACGACTTCGGCGTACGGGTCTGGGTGGGGTAGTCGACGTGCACCAGACCGAACCGCTTGGTGAACCCCTCGGCCCACTCCCAGTTGTCGAGCAGTGACCAGACGAAGTACCCGCGGACGTCCACCCCGTCGTCGATGGCGGCCCGGACCGCGCGCAGGTGCCCGTCGAGGTACGCGATCCGCTCCGCGTCCGCCACCTGCCCGTCGGCGTCGGGTGCGTCGTCGTACGCGCAGCCGCTCTCGGTGATCTCGATGGGCGGCAGCGCGTCGCCGTAGGTGTCACGGAGCCAGCCGAGCAGTTCGTGCAGCCCGTCGGGGGCGACCGGCCAGTCGAAGGCGGTACGCGGGTAGCCGTCCAACGGCACGAGGTCGAACGGCAGGGGCGAGCCCTCCTCGGCAGCGCGTACCCCGGTGGGGTTGTAGTAGTTGACCCCGAGCACGTCGATCGGCGTGGCGATGGTGTCGAGGTCGCCGGGGCGGACGACGCTCGTGTCGAGGCCGGGCAGCTCCGGGTAGCCACGGCCGAGCAGCGGGTCGGTGAAGAGCCGGTTGTGCAGCGCCTCGTACGCCATCCCGGCGTCCCGGTCGGCGTCCCGGTCGCCGAGCACCCGCACCGGGGAGTAGTTGTTGGCGATCGCCACCGGGCTGGTGCTGTGCGCCCGCAGCGCGGCGACCGCGAGCCCGTGCCCGAGCAGTTGGTGGTGGGCGACCGGGAAGGCGTCGAAGAGCAGCATCCGGCCGGGGGCGTGTACGCCCATCCCGTACCCCATGCTCATGTGGACGAACGGCTCGTTCAGGGTGATCCAGAGCCGGACCCGGTCGCCGAGCCGGGCGGCGGTCAGCTCGGCGTAGTCGGCGAACCGGGCGGCGGTGTCGCGGTGCAGCCAGCCGCCGGCGTCTTCGAGGGGTTGCGGCAGGTCCCAGTGGTAGAGGGTGGCGACCGGGTCGACGTCGGTGGCCAGCAACTCGTCCACCAGGCGGTCGTAGAAGTCCAGGCCGGCCGCGTTGGCCGGGCCGGTGCCGGTGGGCTGGATCCGGGGCCAGGCGATGGAGAACCGGTACGCGGAGACTCCCAGCCCGGCCAGCAGCGCCACGTCCTCACTGTGCCGGTGGTAGTGGTCGCAGGCCACCTCGCCGCTGCTGCCGTCGCTGATCCGCCCGGGGGAGCGCGCGAAGGTGTCCCAGATGGACGGACCCCGTCCGTCGGCCGTCGTGGCGCCCTCGATCTGGTGGGCCGATGTGGAGACGCCCCAGCGGAAGCCGGTGGGGAACTGGGGCAGTGGTGCGGTCGACATGCGCCCTCCCGGTCAACGTGAAACGTGTTCGGGACTTTAAAGCGCTCTCGATGAATGCGCCATAGGCCGGGCTGGCGCATTCCGCAATGGTTGATCGGCGTGTCTTTTTCCGAACCCGTCCAGGTAAGTCCGATTTAGCGCATAGAGTGCCGATATCGTGGGATGTCCTCACCGGAGGAAAGACGGAAATGATCCTCGTTGAACGCAGTGCGCACGTGGCGGCGCCAATTGAAGTGGTCTGGGATGTCGTGCAGCGGGCCGAGCAGTTGCCAGCCTGGCTGGCCGGGGTCCGCGCGGCCGAGGTGCTCTCGGGAGAGGGCTTCGGGCGGCGACAACTTGTCCAGGCGGGGCGCGGCTCGGCGCACGAGGCCGAGGTGATCGCCTACCAGGAGCCGACGCTCATCGGCTGGCGGGAACGGGCCAAGGGCGCCGGATCTCGGGCGGAGGCACGCACCGAGATCTACGTCCAGCTCACCGGAGACGAGGAGGAGGGCGGGACGATCGTGCGCCTCATCGTGGTCCGCTGGCCGGCCGGCCCGGTCAAGGCGGCCCTGCTGCGCCTCGGACTGCGTCGGGTCGGCGCCGACCTGGAGGACTCGCTGGCCCGGCTCACCGACCTGGCCGCCGTCGGCTGACGAGCGCCCATCCTCCCGGCGTCACCCGCGACGGCGGTGGTCCGGCGTTCTCACCAGGAACGCCGGCCCACCGCCGCTCCCGTCCCGCCCCGGCCCCGGCCCCGGCCCTCGGCCCCGGCCCTCGGCCCCGGCCTCGCGCCTCGCGGCCCGCCCTCACCAGCGTCGATCATGGACTTGTGGTGCCTGGTTCGCGGTGGTCCAACCGCTTCGTCCCCCACCACAACTCCATGATCGACGTTGGTGAGGGCGGGGCGGGGCGGCGTGGGGGCGGGCGGTGGGGGTGGGTCGAGCGTGACGGAGGGCCCGGGCGCGGATGCGCCCGGGCCCTCCGTGGGTCGTGCTGGGTTAGCTGTCGCCGCCGGTCTCGCCGACCGGGGCGGCGTTGACGTCGTCGATCGCGTACTTCTTGGCGGCCTCGGCCGGCACCGTGGTCGCCACCGCGCCGCTGCGGGCGAGCTGCCGCAGCGTGGCCACCACGATCGACTCCGCGTCGACGTGGAAGTGCCGCCGCAGCGCGTGCCGGGTGTCCGACATGCCGAAACCGTCGGTGCCGAGCGACGTGTAGTCGCCGGGGACCCAGCGGGCGATCAGGTCCGGTACCGCACGCATGAAGTCGCTGACCGCGACCTTCGGGCCGTCCGCGTCGGCAAGCTTCTGCTGGATGTACGGAACCTTCGCCTCGGCGCCCGGGTTGAGCAGGTTGTACTCCTCGGCCTCGACCGCGTCACGGCGCAGCTCGGTCCAGGAGGTCACCGACCAGACGTCGGCGCCCACCCCCCAGTCCTGGGCGAGCAGCTGCTGGGCCTTGAGCGCCCACTGCATCCCGGTGCCCGACGCGAGCAGGTTGGCCTTCGGACCGTCGACCTGCGGTGCCGGCGCATAGTGGTAGATGCCCTTGAGCAGGCCCTCCACGTCCACGTCGGCCGGCTCGGCCGGCTGCAGGGTCGGCTCGTTGTAGACCGTCAGGTAGTAGAAGACGTTCTCCTGGGCCTCCCCGTACATCCGGTGCAGACCCTGCTCCAGGATGTGCGCGATCTCGTACGCGAACGCCGGGTCGTACGCGACCACTGCCGGGTTGGTGGCGGCGATCAGCAGCGAGTGCCCGTCCTCGTGCTGCAGGCCCTCACCGTTGAGCGTGGTCCGACCGGCGGTGGCGCCGAGCAGGAAGCCCCGGGCCATCTGGTCGGCCGCAGCCCACAGCCCGTCGGCGGTCCGCTGGAACCCGAACATCGAGTAGAAGATGTACATCGGGATCATCGGCTCGTCGTGCGTGGCGTACGCCGAGCCGGCCGCGGTGAACGAGGCCACCGAACCGGCCTCGTTGATCCCCTCGTGCAGGATCTGCCCGGAGGTCGACTCCTTGTACGACAGGAACAGCTCCCGGTCGACCGAGGTGTAGCGCTGGCCGTGCGGCGAGTAGATCTTCGCGGTCGGGAAGATCGAGTCGAGACCGAAGGTGCGCGCCTCGTCCGGGATGATCGGCACCCAGCGCTTGCCGAACTCCTTGTCCTTCATCACGTCCTTGAGTAGACGGACGAAGGCCTGCGTGGTGGCCACCTTCTGCTTGCCCGAGCCGCGCTTGATGTCGGCGAAGCGCTCGGGACCGGGGATGGCAAGCCGCTTCGTGCTGGTCCGCCGGGACGGCAGGTAGCCGCCGAGCTGCTCGCGCCGCTCCTTGAGGTACGCCAGCTCCTCGGACTTCTCGCCCGGGTGGAAGTACGGCGGCAGGTAGGGATTCTCCTCCAGCGCCGAGTCCGGGATGTCCAGGTAGAGCCGGTCGCGGAAGGTCTTCAGGTCCTCCAGCGTCAACTTCTTCATCTGGTGGGTCGCGTTGCGGCCCTCGAAGTGCGAGCCGAGGGTCCAGCCCTTGATCGTCTTCGCCAGGATGACTGTGGGCTGACCGGTGTGCTCGGTCGCCGCCTTGTAGGCCGCGTAGAGCTTGCGGTAGTCGTGCCCACCCCGCTTGAGGTTCCAGATCTCGTCGTCGCTGAGCGGGTCGACCATCTTGCGGGTCCGTGCGTCACGGCCGAAGAAGTGCTCCCGCACGTACGCGCCCGACTCCGCCTTGTAGGTCTGGTAGTCGCCGTCGGTCGTGGTGTTCATCAGGTTGACCAACGCGCCGTCGGTGTCCGCGGCGAGCAGCGGGTCCCACTCGCGGCCCCAGACGACCTTGATCACGTTCCAGCCGGCGCCCCGGAAGAACGCCTCCAACTCCTGCATGACCTTGCCGTTGCCCCGGACCGGGCCGTCCAGCCGCTGGAGGTTGCAGTTGATCACGAAGGTGAGGTTGTCCAGCTCCTCGCGGGCGGCCACACCGATCGCGCCGAGCGTCTCCGGCTCGTCCATCTCGCCGTCGCCGAGGAACGCCCAGACGTGCTGCTGGGAGGTGTCCTTGATGCCGCGGTGCTGCAGGTACCGGTTGAACCGGGCCTGGTAGATCGCGTTCAGACCGCCGAGACCCATCGAGACGGTGGGGAACTCCCAGAAGTCCGGCATCAGCCGAGGGTGCGGGTACGAGGGCAGCCCACCACCGGGGTGCGACAGCTCCTGGCGGAACCCGTCGAGCTGGTGCTCGCTGAGCCGCCCCTCCAGGAACGCCCGCGCGTACATGCCGGGGGAGGCGTGGCCCTGGTAGAAGATCTGGTCCCCACCGCCCGGGTGGTTCTTGCCCCGGAAGAAGTGGTTGAAGCCCACCTCGTAGAGCGACGCCGAGCTGGCGAAGGTGGAGATGTGCCCGCCGACGCCGATCTCCGGGCGCTGCGCCCGGTGCACCAGCATGGCGGCGTTCCACCTGACGTACGCCCGGATCCGCCGCTCGACGTGCTCGTCACCCGGGAACCAGGGCTCGCGCTCGGACGGGATGGTGTTGATGTAGTCGGTGGTGGTCAGGGGCGGAACCCCGACCTGGCGTTCACGGGCCCGCTCCAGCAGGCGCAGCATGACGTAACGGGCGCGTTTGGCGCCGCGTTCGTCGATGACACCGTCAAGCGACTCGACCCATTCGCTTGTCTCTTCAGGGTCGATGTCCGGAAGCTGGCTCGGTAGGCCGTCGCTGATCACCGGGCGCTTGCGTTCCGTAGCCACAGGCGTTCCCTCGGTTGTGTGTGGGATAGGTCTCTAGCGCCATCCTGCCCCCTAGTGGCACCCGTCGTCACGTCTAGGTCCCCCCGACGCGATGCTGAACACAGGTACTCGTCGGTAACTTAGCGCGACGGGCGGAGGAAACCTGAGTGGTTTGACCGCTACTCCTACCGTCACCTCCATGAACGGACGCCCTGTCGCGCTCGCCGCGAGCGTGATCGTTGTCGGGACGGTGGGCCTGGTCCTCGGCGCGATCCGACTCGCCTCCTCCGGGTACTGGCCGTCGGTGGGACTGGTGGCCATCGGCGTCCTGCTGGTCGTGGTCGGCGCGGTCCTGCTGCGCGACACGAGACGCGCGGCCCGTCGGACCGAACGCCGGCACTCTCCGGAGAGCGACAGCGCCGGGTACGGCTTCTACCCGGGGCCGTCCGGGGACGCCGGCAGCAGTTGGCGCGGCGACCGTCAGCGCGACGGCGGCCATGACAGCTCCGGCGGTACGGAACCTGTCGGCGGCAGCGCCGGTGGCGACTCCGGGAGAGGCTGGTCCGGCTGGGGCTGGTCCGGCGGCGACTCCGGCGGCGGCTGGTCCGGCGGCGGTGACTCCGGTGGCGGCTGGTCCGGTGGCGACTCCGGCGGCGGTAGCGGCTCGTAAGCGCGCACTGAGGCAGAATGCGACGTATGCGCAGTGACGTGATCACCGTCCAGACCGGGTCCCGACCGACAGTCCGGGACATCACCGCCGAGGCCCAGCAGTTCGTCTCCGGCGAGGGCGACGGACTGCTGCACGTCTTCGTGCCGCACGCCACCGCCGGCCTGGCGATCATCGAGACCGGCTCGGGATCCGACGACGATCTGCTCAGCGCCCTGGACGACCTGCTACCGACCCAGGACCGCTGGCGGCACCGGCACGGCTCGCCCGGCCACGGCCGCGACCACGTGCTGCCGGCGTTCGTCCCGCCGTACGCCACGCTGCCGGTGCTGGGCGGCCGGCTGGCGCTGGGCACCTGGCAGTCGGTCTGTCTCGTCGACACCAACGGCGACAACCCGACCCGTCAGGTCCGCTTCTCCTTCCTCCCCGGCTGACCACCCTCCGTCCGCCTCGCCGGTCCGCCTCGCGCCGCCCGCTTGCGCCAAGATCCTGCTCGAACCTGGATGTAGTGGTGTCCGGGGCGTGGGAGGCCACTACATCCAGGAACGAGTGCGATCTTGGCGCAAGCGGGCGGCCCTTCGGGGCTGCCTGCCAGTCGCGCCCAGGCGTGGCCGTCCCCTTCATGATCTGCGCAACATCAGGGAAACTGCTGCCTCGGCAGAGGTTCAGGCAGCAGTTTCCCTGATGATGCGCGGGCCGGGCCCACCCAGCCCGGCTCGGGCTGCGAACTCAGGGTCGGGTCGTGGTCTGTCCGGCCGGTACGCCCGGACCTGATCGCTGAACTGCGTGAACGGGGTGCTGCGTACGATGTGGTCGTGACGGGGCAGGTGGGTTCCGCGGCGGGCAGGCCGGTGGATCGGGCTGGTCTCACCGCCGATGTGCTGCGCCGGATGGCCCACGTCAGCGACGCCCTGCGACACCGGCAGGGTGCCGCGTTCGCCGAGTTGGGGCTGACTCCGGCCACGGCGCGGGCGTTGCACGAACTGGACCCGGACCGCCCCCTGCCGGCTCGTGATCTGGCCGGCCAACTGGGCTGCGACAGGTCGAACGTGACGGTGCTCGTCGACAAGCTGGAACAGACCGGGCTGGTCGAGCGCCGCACCGACCCGGGGGACCGCCGGCAGAAGACGTTGGTGGTGACCGAGAAGGGCCGCGTCGTGCGGGCCGGGGTGATCGAGGTGATGTCCGACTCCCGACTCCTGTCCGGACTGAGCGACGAGGAGTTGAGCACCCTTCGTGACCTGCTGTGGAACGTGTCCGACGGCGGCTGCCCGGAGTCGCTCGACCCGGCGTGACCGTATCCCCGTCGGCCGTGTCCCACTGGGCGAGCAGGGCTTCCGTCGGTAATGCTGTCCGACGTGACCACCCCGCAAGATCTCGACGACCGGTTCCGGGAGACGCTGGCGGCGCTGCCTGCCGCCGAGCGACGGCGTGACCCCGCCGACCCGGTCACCGACGACGCCCCACTGACTGGCGCGCAGGTGCTGGACCTGTTCGACGCGCAGGTGACAAGCCGGCAGCTCGACCTGGCCAGCCGCTGGTTGCGCAGCTTCGGGGAGGGTTTCTACACCATCGGCTCGGCCGGGCACGAGGGCAACGCCGCGGTCGCCGCTGCGCTGCGCCCCACCGATCCGGCGCTGTTGCACTACCGCTCCGGCGCCTTCTACTGCCTCCGCGCAGCCCAAGCCGCCGCCGACCCGGCCCTGACCGCCGATCCAGCCCTGACCGCCGACCCAGTCCTGACCGCCGACGCGGTCCCGTCGGCCGACCCGGCACCGGCCGCCGACGCCGACCTGTCGGCCGACCCGGCACTGATCACCGACCGGGCGCCGACCGCCGGCTCCGACCGGGCGCGGATCACCGACCGAACGCTGAGCAGCGACCAGGCGCCATCCGCCGAGCCCGGGTCGTCGGTGGACGGTGCGTCGACCCGCGACCGCCACTCGACCACCGATCCTCTGGTGTCCGAATCGGAGCCGTCCGGGCCGGGACAGAGTTCGGCGACAGTGGCCGCCAACGGGTTCGCGGCGTACGCGGACGCGGCCCGCGACGTGCTGCGCGGGATGGTCGCATCGAGCGAGGAGCCGATCGCCGGGGGCCGGCACAAGGTGTTCGGCCGCGCCGACCTGGCCATCGTGCCGACGACCTCCACGATCGCCTCGCACCTGCCCCGCGCGGTGGGGATGGGGCTGGCCGTGGAGCGGCTGCGTCGGCTGGACAGCGCCGGCCGGCGTACCGGAGCGGGGGTGCGGGTCGGCAGCGGCGCGGGCGCGGCACACGCCCCGTGGCCGACGGACGCGATAGTGGTCTGCTCCTTCGGCGACGCCTCGGTCAACCACGCCAGCGCCACCGCGGCCTTCAACACCGCCGGGTGGTACGACCACGCGGGGCTGCGCATCCCGGTGCTCTTCGTCTGCGAGGACAACGGGCTGGGCATCAGCGTCCGCTCGCCGGAGGGCTGGGTGGAGGCGACCCTGCGGGCGAAGCCCGGCATCCGCTACTTCAGCGCGGACGGGGCCGACCCGGTCCGGACGTACGCGGTGGCGGCCGAGGCCGCGGCCTGGGTACGCCGGAACCGACGGCCGGCCGTGCTGCACCTGCGCACGGTACGGCTGATGGGGCACGCCGGAGCGGACGCGGAGTCGGCGTACCGCAGCCCGGCCGAGCTGGCCGCGGACCTCGACCGGGACCCGGTGGCCGCCACCGCGCGGCTGCTCGTCGAGGCCGGTGTGGCGACGGGTGAGGAGCTGCTGGCCCGCTACGACGAGACCGGCTGGCAGGTGCGTCGGCTGGCCGAGGAGGTGCTTGGCGAGCCGAAGTTGGCGTCCGCGGCCGACGTGGTGTCGGCGCTGGCGCCCCGCCGTCCGGTGCGGGTGGCGCGGGCGGTGGCCGACGCCGCGGCGCGGGCCAGCGGGCCGGGCGCTGGCGCGCGGGCGGAGGCGTTCGGCGGCAAGCCGCCGGAGCTGGCCGGGCCGATGACCCTGGCGCAGAGCATCAACGCCGCACTCGCCGACGGAATGCTCGACCACCCGCAGATGGCGGTCTTCGGGGAGGACGTGGCGGCCAAGGGCGGCGTGTACGGGGTGACCAAGGGACTGCGGGACCGGTTCGGGGCGGCCCGGGTCTTCGACACCCTTCTCGACGAGACGTCGGTGCTCGGGCTGGGCCTCGGCGCCGGGCTCGCCGGGATGCTGCCGGTGCCGGAGATCCAGTACCTGGCGTACCTGCACAACGCCGAGGACCAGTTGCGCGGTGAGGCGGCCACCATGCGGTTCTTCTCGCAGGGGGCGTTCCGCAACCCGATGGTGGTGCGGGTGGCCGGCCTGGCGTACCAGGAGGGGTTCGGCGGGCACTTCCACAACGACAACTCGGTCGCCGTACTCCGGGATGTGCCCGGTCTTGTGGTCGCGGTGCCGGCGCGGCCGGACGACGCCGCGCCCATGCTGCGGACCTGCCTGGCGAGCGCGGCGGTGGACGGCAGTGTCTGCGTGTTCCTGGAGCCGATCGCGCTCTATCACAGCCGCGATCTGTACACGGAGGGTGACGGAGAGTGGTTGGCCGGCTATCCGGAGCCGGGCGGGTGGGTGGCCGGGCACGTGCCGATCGGGCGGGCCCGGGTCTATCCGGTCGGCTCGGCCGACGACCTCACCATCATCACGTTCGGTAACGGGGTGCGGATGTCCCTGCGGGCCGCGGCCCTCCTTGCCGAGGAGGGGGTTGGCACCCGTGTCGTGGATCTTCGCTGGCTTGCCCCGCTGCCGGTGGCCGACATCATCCGGGAGGCCTCGGCGACCGGCCGGGTGCTGGTGGTGGACGAGACGCGCCGCTCCGGCGGGTTCGGTGAGGGCGTGATCGCCGCGCTTGTCGACGCGGGATATGTCGGCGCGGCACGACGGGTGGCGGGAGTTGACTCGTTTGTACCATTAGGTCCGGCAGCACGTCACGTACTGGTCTCCGCGGAAGCCATTACCGACGGTGCCCGTACGCTGCTGGCACGGTAAATTCCGTTCCACCCGGTGCGCCACTTGCGCGCAGACCCACAAGTGTGTGGACTTTGCCTGACGGCGTCGCACCGACGCCGCGAGCAGGGACGAGATGAGGAGGCACGCGACAGTGAGCGCGACCGCTGGTCAGGCCGCCGACGGGGTACGCAGCCTGGCGGACCGGTTCGGGATCGAACCGGGGATGGTCGTCATGGAGATGGGGTACGACGACGACGTCGACCAGGATCTCCGAGACGCCCTGACCGACCGCTGTGGAGATCTGGTCGACGAGGACACCGACGAGGTGGTCGACGCGGTGCTGGTGTGGTACCGGGACGGCGACGGCGACCTCTTCGAGCTACTCGTCGATGCCCTCGGCCCGCTGGCCGACAACGGTGTCGTGTGGCTGCTCACCCCGAAGGCGGGGCGCGAGGGGCACGTCGAGCCGAGCGAGGTCGCGGAGTCCGCGCCCACCGCCGGCCTTCAGCAGACCTCGACCGTCAACGCCGGTCGGGACTGGAGCGGCGCACGTCTGGTGCTGCGTCGAGGGGCCAAGGCCAAGAAGTAGCCAGCGCCGCTCCGCTCACCCGACGGTCCGCCCACCGCCGGGTGGCACGCTGGTGCCGTCCCCCCGCCCCGACGCCGTCGTCGGCGAGGCCGAGCAGCGAGGAGAGTTCGCATGCCCATCGAGGTTGGCGCCGAAGCGCCGGACTTCGTGCTGAAGAACCAGAACAACCAGGAGGTCCGACTCTCGGACTTCCGGGGCAGGCGCACCGTGCTGCTGGTCTTCTACCCGCTCGCCTTCACCGGCACCTGCCAGGGCGAGTTGAGCGAGGTGCGGGACAACCTCGGCGAGTACGTGAACGACGACGTCCAGGTGCTGACGGTCAGCGTCGACTCGGCCTACAGCCACAAGGTCTGGGCCGACCGTGAGGGCTACCAGTTCCCGATGCTTGCCGACTTCTGGCCGCACGGCGGCGTCGCCCAGGCGTACGGGGTGTTCAACGAGGTGGCCGGCTTCGCCAACCGGGGCACCTTCGTCATCGACAAGACCGGCGTGGTTCGCTTCGCCGAGATGAACGGCCCGGGCGAGGCCCGCGACCAGCAGAGCTGGCGCAAGGCCCTCGCCGAAGCGGCCAGCTGACCGGGGTACGCCGTGCGCCCGGGTCGGTGGCGGGCAGGTAAGCTTGCCAGCCACCGGCCCGCCACACGGGCGATCCGGGCGCGTAGCTCAGTGGGAGAGCACCCGCCTTACAAGCGGGGGGTCGCAGGTTCGAAACCTGCCGCGCCCACCACCACCGATCGAGTTGTCGGCCTTCGCTGCTCCGACGCCAGGTTGCCCGCGCTGGGGCGGCAGCACGACATGTGCGGGCGATCCGTGGCAGCTCAGCAGGGCAGCACTCGGCGTGTCGACCTGCTGAGCTGCCACGAATCGAGGGACGGCGGGCGAGCGTAGCGGCCGAGGGCGGTGAACCCGGCGATTGCCGTCGCGTTCGGTCCGTCCGCCGGGTTGGCGTCGGTGTCCCCCATGATCCGCGCAACTTCGCGGATCTTGCTGCCTCAACGGCCGGGCAGGCAGCAGGATCACCGAGGTTGCGCGGATCATGGCGGGTGGGGGAGGGTGTCCGGCCTGGCCGGCGAGGGGAGTGGTGTCGTGGGACTGGCGGGCATTGGTGCGGTGCTGTTCGACATGGACGGCACCCTTGTCGACTCCGACGCCGCCGTGGTGCGGGCCTGGGAGCGGTGGGCGGCCGAGTACGCCGTCGATCCGGCGGCGGCACTGGCGATCGCACATGGCAGCCCCGCCGACCGGACCATCCGTCGGCTGCTGCCCGCGCTCGATGACAGCGCGGTCACCGCCGCCGCAGCCCGGCAGTTGGCGTTGCAGTACGACGACCTGTCCGACGTGACGGCCACCCCCGGGGCACACGACCTGCTGGACGTGCTGGCCCGGCTGGGTCTGCCCTGGGCGGTGGTGACCAGCGCCGACGCGCGGCTCGCCGAGGCTCGGCTCGGTGCCGCCGGCGTCAGGGCGCAGGTGCTCGTCACGGTCGACGACGTCAGCGTCGGCAAACCGGACCCGGAGGGCTACCTGCGGGGCGCGGCGCTTCTGGGCGTACCCGTGGCGCGGTGCCTGGTCGTCGAGGACGCCGAGGTCGGCCTGCGGGCCGGGCGGGCGGCCGGTGCGATGACCGCCGCGCTGAAGGGGCTCGACGGCGACCTGCGTCTGCACGACCTGGCGCAGTTGGCGGGCCAGTTGGAGGCGGCGCTCGCGGCACCCTGACCGGCGGCGGCCTCACCGTGCAGGTCGGCGGGTCAGGCGGACGGCGGTCAGGGCGATCACGAGCAGGCTGGCGGCGAAGAGCAGGGCGTTGAGGGCGACTGTGGGATAGCCGAGTCGGGGCACGTCGAGGAACGGGTAGAGGTAGCGGTCTTCGTCACCGTCGAGCGCGCCCCGGACCAGGATCACGGTCAGCCACAGCAGCGGATAGCCGAGCAGGCTGACCGCGTGGACCGGGCGCAGCACGGCCCGGGGTCGGTGGCTGAGCCAGTGGGCAGCGGCAAGCGGTGGTGCCACGACGTGCAGCAGCAGGTTGCCGGCGTCGGAGATCGTTCCCCGGGCGTCGGCGTCCGCCACCATGGCGTAGCGGCTCCACGGGTTGGCCAGCACCAGGACGAAGACCAGAGCGGTGCCGACGAGGTAGACGGTGAGCGCGGTGCGCAACACGTCACCGCCACCGGCAAGCAACACCACGAGGTAGGCCAGGCTGACCTGCACGGTGAAGTAGCAGAGCAGCTCGACGGGGTCGTCCCGGGCGGCCACGAAGGCGAGGACCAGCCCGACGGCGACCACCGCCGCGGTGCCCACCCGGAGGACCCGACGAACGTCCCGGCCCGGTTCCGCCGTCACGGCGTCGCCTCCGCTGGGGTCAGTGTCGCGTACAGCCTGACCAACTCGGCCAGGTAGCGCTCCCCGGACCAGGCAGTCACCGACGCTTGACCGTCGCGGACCACGCCAGCGCGCAGCTCCCGTTCGGTCAGCAGCCGGGTCAGCAACGCGCCGAACGCCGCCGGGGTGGGTTCGGCGACAGGTCGGGTGGTCCCGGTGCCGGGCCGCTCGACCAGCGTGGTGTCCACCATGGCCACCGGTAGTCCGTACGCCTCGGCCTCGGAGAGCACCAGCCCCTGGGTGTCGGTGATGGAGGTGAAGGCGAGCACGTCCGCCGCCCGGTAGTGGGCACCCACCCGGTCGTGCGGGACCGGGCGCAGCAGGTGCAGCGCGCCGGTGACCCCGTACCGCTGGGCCATCCGGCGGATCGCGATCCGGTGCCGGCGGGCCCCGAGCAGCACCAGGTGGGCCGCCGGCAACGCCCGGCGGACCTCGGCGAACGCGGCCAGCAGCAGCTCCGGGTTCTTCTCCGGCGTGGCGCGGCCCACCGCGAGCAGCACCGGCGCATCCGTCTCGATGCCCAGCCGGGCCCGCAGCCGCCGCCGGTCGTCGGTGTCCGCGTGCGGCGCGGCGGCCGGGGTCGGCAGGACCACGATCGGGGTACGCCCGGCCATCGCCGCCATCATCGTCGCGGTCTTCGCCGACGGCGCGACCAGGAAACTCGTGTGCGCCAGCAGGCACCGCCCGAGTTCCGCCAGGCGGGCCTGTCGGTCCGGGCCGGGGCGGCCGAGCGCCCACAGGTCCCGCACGCGCCACCGCAGGCCCAGCCGCAGACCCGCGTACGCGGCCCCGACTGGGATCTCCGGGTAGTGCGCCGCGTACGCGATCAGGTCGGTGTGCCAGGTCAGCACGGTCGGTACGCCCCGCGCGGCGGCCCACCGCAGGCCGGCGACGCCGAGCGGGCCGGTGGTGTGCACGTGCACCACGTCCGCCGACGCGCTCGGTAGCCGGGGCAGAGCCAGCCGGTACGGCCGGGTCGGCATCGCCAGCGAGGGCACCTCACCCGGCCTGCGGCGACGCCGCAGCAGCGGGCCCGGGCAGTGCAGCACGACCCGGTGCCCGGCGGCGCGCAGCAGCGCCACCGTGGTGCCGACCGAGGTCGCCACCCCCTCCGGGTTGTCGAGGTGGCTGTCGCTGACGTGGGCGATGCGCACGTCGCCATCATCGCCGGGCCGCGCACCCCCGCTGTCGCGCCCGCAAGGGCGCGGGTCCCGGGTGGCACCCTCGGGGTCGGTTCTGCTGCACTACCCGCTTGCGACGACGAAGGGGAGGACGCCGTGGAGTTGACGTTGACGCCGATGACGGCTGAGGAACTTGCCAGCCTGCGGGGGCCACTGGAGCAGGGGTACGCCGAGGATCTGGTGGCCCACCGGGGGATGACTCCGGAGGCGGCACTCGAGCGGTCGGTCGACCAGATCCGGGAGTCGCTCCCGGCGGGCGCGGCCACCGAGAGGGCGCTGCTGCGAGTGGCGCGGGTCGGTGACACCGAGGTCGGCTGGATCTGGGTGACGCTGCCGACGGCCACCGCCCCGAACCAGGCGTGGATCCACAACATCGAGGTGCACGAGGAACACCGGGGACACGGGTACGCCCGGCGGATGATCCAGCTCATCGAGGTCGAACTCGCCCACCACGGCGTAGCCGAGCTGGGGCTGAACGTCTTCGGTACGAACACCGTGGCGATCGGCCTCTACCGCAGTCTGGGCTTCGAGGTCACCTCGCAGCAGATGGCGAAGCCACTGACCCCGGCGAGCTGACCGGCGGCGACGACGGCGGGACGGTCCCCTCGGCAGGACTGTTCACCTGCCGAGCGGGAAACCGGCGCGGACCGCACCTGGGGAGGAGCGACGGATGACGCACGGCGCCGGACTGACCATCGGTGTGCTCGGCTCGTACGGTGGGCGAAACCTCGGTGACGAGGCGATCCTCACCGGCCTGCTCACCGATCTTCGCACGCAGGAACCGAACGCCCGGATCATCGTCTTCTCGCGGAACCCGGAGCACACCCGGGCCGCCCACCCGCACGTCGAGGCGGTGCCGTGGGAGGGCGTGAGCCGGACCGACTCGGCCCTGGTCCTGGCCCAGCTCGACCTGCTCATCCTGGGCGGTGGCGGCATCCTCTACGACCGGGAGGCCCGCCGTTACCTACGAGTCGTCCGGGTCGCCCAGGAGCGGGGCCTGCCGCTGATCACGTACGCGGTGGGGGTGGGGCCGCTCAGCGAGGCGGTGGACACCGGCATGGTGCGGGAGACCCTCTCCAGCGCGACCCAGGTGACCGTCCGGGACCAGGAGTCCCGGATGGTGCTCGAGGAGGCCGGGTTGCTCAACCCCATCACCGTCACCGCCGACCCGGCGTTCCTCCTGCAACCCGAGGAGTTCCCGGCCCACCTGCTGGCCGAGGAGGGTGTGCCGGTCGGTCAGCGGCTGGTCGGGATCAGCGTGCGGGAGCCGGGCCGGGCCGCAGAACGCCTCGACGTGGACGGCTACCACCGGTTGCTGGCCCAGATCGGTGACTTCCTGGTGCACCGGATCGACGCGTGTGTGCTGTTCGTGCCGATGGAGCGCGACGACATCCGGCACGCCCACGGGGTGCTGTCGCACATGGTCGCGGCCGACCGGGGTCGGATCCTGCACGGCACGTACTCGCCTCAGCAGGTGCTCGGGCTGATGCGCCACTTCGACCTGGCCGTCGGGATGCGCCTGCACTTCCTGATCTTCGCGGCGATGGTCGGTACGCCGTTCCTGCCCCTGCCGTACGCCGGTAAGGTCTTCGACCTGGCCCAACGGCTCGGTGTGCCGGCGCTACGCGGCGTGGAGCGGGAGGTCGAGGGGCCGTTGCTGGCGGAGGTCGACCGACTCTGGGACGAGCGTGAGCAACGCGCCGAGGCCACCGCACGTCGGGTGGCGGAGGTGTGCGACCAGGCGCGGGGCACCTCGGAGGTCACCCGCGGCGTGTTGGAGAGCCTGCGCAGCCAGACCCTCACCCGGGTCTGAGTGGGCTGTCACACCGCCGGGCCGGTCCATCGGTAGCGCCAGTCGCGGGACTCCTCGCGGGCGGTCTCCAACTCGTAGATCTGCGCGTCGGCCAGGCCGCCGGACCCGAGGTGGTGGTGGGTCAGCGGTGGGCGGCCGTTGCTGTCCAGTTCGACGGTGATGGTCTGCCCGTCCGCCGTGCCGCCGACGAGAAGGATCTGCACGGATGAAGCCATGCGCCCATCCTGCCCGTCACAGCGCCGGCCCGCAGCGGATAGCGGGGCAGCGGGGGATCCGTCCCGTGACTAGGGTCGGCGGATGGAGCAGACGATCGATCCGACGCCCGCGCCGCTGCTCGCCCGCACCGGCGACGAACGTGCCGTCCTGACCTCGTTCCTCGACTTCCACCGGGGCGTGCTGCTGCGCAAGCTGCGGGGCCTCTCCGACGCCGATGCACGCCGCCGCCTGGTGCCCTCGGCGACCACACTTGTCGGCCTGGTCAAGCACCTGACCATGGTCGAGCGGAACTGGTTCCCGACCCTGTTGGCCCCCGAGCCCGGCGACGTCTACCTGACCTCGGAGGAGGACGCGCTTGCCAGCTTCGCGCTCGGCGAGCAGGAGACCATCGTGGGGCTCGTCGAGGCGTACGAGCGGGCCTGTGCCCGGTCCCGCGAGGTCGCCGCGAGCGTCGACCTCGACCACGTGGTGCCGCACCCGCAGCTCGGCGAGGTGTCGGTGCGCTGGATTCTGGTGCACATGATCGAGGAGACGGCCCGGCACGTGGGTCACGCCGACATCCTGCGCGAGCTGACCGACGGCGAGTGCGGCGCGATCTGAGGGCTCCCGCACCATCCCGCCGATCTTGCATTTTCTGCGGTGACAAAAGGTGCACTCGTTACAGAACGTCACCACAAACTGCAAGATCGCGCAGGGGTGGCGGCGGGTGCGCGGGCCTCGCCGGGCGGGCCGCCTATCCTGGGGGCGGGCGGCGACTAGGGGGAGCAGGTGCTGGTCATCCACGGGCTGTGGTTGCCCGGCGGCAGCTCTACCGGCGGCCTCGCCGTCTGGGCCGAGGACAGCGCCGCACCTCTCCCCGCGCCGCGTTCGGGCCGGCCGGCCCGGGAACGCCCGCACCCCTTCGCCGCCGGGCACACCGACCTGGCCGCGCTCCTGGCCGAGGCCGCCGAGCCGACCCGGCTGGACACCGCGCTGCTCACCCTGCCCACCCTGGCCGGCGCACCGACCGACTCACCCGAGCTGATCCGGACCACCGTCGCACCCATGGCCCGCGGCCGGCTCACCCTGGCCGGGTGGCGGGTCCCCACCCTGGTGTACGCCCCGGACGCCGCCCTGCCGCTGCTGCACTCCCTGGACGACATCCCGGCGGCACCCGGGGCCACCCTGCGACACCTCGCCGAACTTGCCGACTTCGCCGCCGATCTGGTGACCCGTGGCCGCACCCTCCCCGGCGTCCACACGACGACTGGTGACGTCACCGCGTCGGACGATGCCGTGTCGGTGTCCGCTCAGGCGGTCTGGCGTCCGTTGCTGACCGGCACCGACGCCGCCTGGGCGCGGTCGCTGGCGCTGGCCCTGCCACCCGCTGCCCGCGCCGCCATCCTGTCGGTGCCCAGCGCCGGTGCTGGTTCGCCGGCCAGCGCCGCGCTGTCGGCGCCCGCCGCCCTCCCTGGTCGGGCCCCCGCTGCCCCGCTGTCGGCGTCCCCAGCCGCCGCTGGTTCGCCACCCACCGGGGCCGCCACGGCCACCGGTTCGGGCCCTCGCGAGCTGAGCGCGGCCGAGCTGGTCGCGGATGCGCTCGACGCGCTCACCGACGCCGCCGCGCGGGCCGCGCTTGCAACCACCACCCTGGCCCGGGGGCTGCGCCCGGGTGGCCCGGCACCGGCCTGGTTGGCCGCGCTCGCCGGCCCACAACGGGACTTCACCATCGACCCGGTCGGGCTGGCCACCCTCTCCTCCGAACTGGACGCCTGGCAGCGCGACGCCGCCGGTGGCCCGGTGCGGGCCAGTTTCCGGCTTGTCGAACCGGCCCCCGACGAGGTCACCGAACCGATCCTGGCCACCCGGGCCGTGCCCGCCGACAGCGCGCCGGTGCCGGTCGAGTCGACAGGTGGCGGGCGCTGGCGGCTGGAGTTCGGGTTGCAGGCCGCCGACGAGCCCGGCCTGCACGTCGACGCCGGAGAGGTCTGGCGCGCGCCGCAGACGCTCGGCGGCCTGGCCGGCCGTACGACAAGTCCGCAGGAGACACTCCTCGCCGAGCTGGGCCGGGCCAGCCGCCTCTGGCCGGACCTGGACGCCGCGCTGCGTACCGCGGCACCGGAGGTGATGGAGCTGGACGTCGAGGGTGCCCACCGATTCCTCAGTGCGGGCGCCCCGGTGCTGCACGCTGCGGGTTTCGGGGTGCTACTGCCGTCCTGGTGGCAGCGGCCGTCGGCGCGACTGGGCGCCCGGTTGCGGGCCCGCAGCCGCACCGCGCCCGGCACGGTGGGCGGCACCGATGCCGGTGTCGGTCTGGACGCCCTTGTCGACTACCGCTGGGAGATCGCGCTCGGCGACCATCCGCTGACCGCCGAGGAGATGGCGGCGCTCGCCGAGATGAAGACCCCGCTGGTGCGGCTCCGCGGCCGGTGGGTCGAGCTGGACCCGGGGCGGCTCGCCGCCGGCCTGCGCCTGCTCCGCTCCACGGGCGAGTTGAGCGTCGCCGACCTGCTCCGCCTCGGTCTGGCCGACGGTGAGGCCACCGGCGCGCTGCCGGTGCTTGAGGTGACCGCCGACGGGGCGCTCGGTGATCTGCTCGCCGGCTCGGTCGAGCGGCGGCTCGCCCCGCTGGAACCGCCGCCGGGTTTCACCGGGACGCTGCGGCCGTACCAGCAGCGCGGGCTGGCCTGGTTGGCCTTCCTTCGTTCGCTGGGCCTGGGCGGTGTGCTCGCCGACGACATGGGGCTGGGCAAGACGGTGCAACTGCTCGCGCTGCTCGCCGGGGACCCACCGGAGGCCGGGCCGACCCTGCTGGTCTGTCCGATGTCGCTCGTCGGCAACTGGCAGCGGGAGGCGGCACGGTTCACGCCGCAGCTGCGGGTGCACGTACACCATGGTGCGGAGCGGGCTCGGGGGGCGGACTTCACCGCGGCCGCGCACGGCGCGGACCTGGTCCTCACCACCTACTCGGTGGCCGCCCGCGACGCCGCCGACCTGGCCGGCATCGACTGGCACCGGGTGGTGGTGGACGAGGCGCAGGCGATCAAGAACGCGTCGACGCGGCAGGCCGAGGCGGTTCGCGCGCTGCCCGCCCGGCAGCGGGTGGCGGTGACCGGTACGCCTGTGGAGAACCGCCTCGCCGACCTCTGGTCGATCATGCAGTTCGCCAACCCGGGTCTGCTCGGGCCGGCCGCGACGTTCCGCAAGCGGTTCGCCGAGCCGATCGAGCGGCACGGCGACGCGGAGGCCGCCGAGCGGCTGCGCCGGATCACCGGCCCGTTCGTGTTGCGCCGGCTCAAGACCGACTCGTCGATCATCTCGGACCTGCCGGAGAAGCTGGAGATGGAGGTGCTCTGCAACCTCACCGCCGAGCAGGCCGCGCTGTACCGGGTGGTGGTCGACGACATGCTCGCCCGGATCGAGACAAGCGACGGCATCGAGCGACGCGGCCTGGTGTTGGCCACCATGACCCGGCTCAAGCAGGTCTGCAACCATCCCGCCCAGTTGCTGCGCGACGGCTCACCGTTGGAGGGCCGCTCCGGCAAGCTGGCCCGGCTCACCGAGATCCTGGAGGAGGTGCTGGCGGCGGGGGAGCGGGCGCTGCTCTTCACCCAGTACGCCGAGTTCGGTGCGATGCTGCGCGGTCACCTGTCGGCGCGCTTCGGTCGGGAGGTGCTGTTCCTGCACGGCGGCCTCGGCAAGGCCGAGCGGGACGCCCTGGTGCAGCGCTTCCAGTCGGCGGAGGGTCCGCCGCTGTTCGTCCTGTCCCTCAAGGCTGGCGGCACCGGGCTGACCCTGACCGCCGCGAACCACGTGGTGCATGTGGACCGGTGGTGGAACCCGGCGGTCGAGGACCAGGCCACCGACCGGGCGTTCCGGATCGGGCAGCGTCGACGGGTGCAGGTCCGCAAGTTCGTCTGCGCCGGCACGGTCGAGGAGAAGGTGGCCGCGCTGATCGCCGACAAGCGCAGCCTCGCCGAGCGGGTCGTCGGCACGGGTGAGCAGTGGATCACCGAGCTGTCCACCGGCCAGTTGCGGGACCTGTTCGCCCTGGAGGCCGGGGCGGTGGTGGAGTGAGCGAGCGAACCATCTGGCACAGCCGCGTGGTGCCTCACGTCGGCACGGAGCGCAGCGGAGTGCCGTCGTGAGCGACCAGCGCACCGACCGGTTCGCCGACTACGGGCGTCCCCGTCGGGTCGACGGGGGTCTGCGAGCGCGCAGCGCCCGGGGCGCGATCGGCAGGTCCTGGTGGTCGCGGCGGTTCCTGGAGGTGCTGGAGTCGTTCGCGCTCGGCACCCGGTTGACCCGGGGCCGGTCGTACGCGCGGGCCGGCCAGGTGCTCACCCTCGACATCGCACCCGGGCGGGTCAGCGCCGTCGTGCAGGGCTCCCGGCCGAAGCCGTACCAGGTGTCGATCGCGCTGAAGCCGTTCCCGGCCGCGCTCTGGTCCCGGATCGAGGACGAGCTGGCCGGGCAGGCGTTCTTCAGCGCCCGACTGCTCGCCGGGGACCTCCCCGACGAGTTGGAGGAGCTGTTCGCCGCCGCCGGCGCGCCGCTCTTCCCGGCCGGTGTGGACGAGCTGACCCAGCGCTGCAACTGCCCCGACTTCGCGGTGCCGTGCAAGCACCTCGCGGCGACGTTCTACCTGCTGGCCGAGGCGTTCGACGCGGACCCGTTCGAGCTGCTGCACTGGCGCGGTCGGTCCCGTGCGGAGTTGCTCGACGAACTCCGCGCCCGGCGCGCGGCCACCACCGGGGCCACCCCACCGCCGCCGTCTGTCGAACCACCGTCCGAACCGGACGGTGCGGCGTCGGTGGTGGACATCGCTGCGCCGGTCGGTGCCGCCCGTGCGCTCGCCGGCCTGTCCGCGACGCCTCTCGCGGAAGCGGCGGACCGGTTCTGGTCGGCGCCGGTGCCGTTGCCGGATCGGCCGCCCCGACTGGTGACCGGCACCGACCTGCTGCTGCGCCAGCTCGGAGCGCCGGCCCCGGCCATCGGTGGGCCGGGACTGCTCGAACGGTTGCGCCGCGCGTACCGGGCGTTCGGTCCGACCGACAGGTGAGCGGTCACGTCGAGCGGTCGAGCCGTCACGTCCAGCGGCGGCGGAACCGCCACATGATCGCGGCATTGACCACCAGCACCACCGCGCAGATCGCTCCGGTCATCCGACCGGCGAAGACGGCTATCGCCGGCAGCGACGCCCACAGCACGATGGTCAACAACATCAGGTAGCGGCCTCGGCGGGCCCGGACCCGGTGATCCAGCCGCTTGAAGAAGGCCGGGTCACTCTCGCGGAGCTGACGGGTGATCTGGTCGAATCTGCGCTGATCCTCTTTGCTGAGCATGGCGCTGCCTTCCCCTCACGCGTTCAGCGGTTCGGCGGCATACCCGCAACGGTGGCGGCTCACGCTCACCCGCTGCTGCTACTTTTCCCGCCACGCGAGCGCGCTTCATGTCCGGCTTACTCCCACCTTAAGTTTGCCTTTGGTGGTGAACGCCGCCGAAAGCGTCGCGTACGGGGGCGTGGTCCCATCCGTCCCCGGGTGCCGCGCGTACGCCCTGCTGGGAAGGTCTGCGGGCAGGCCCAGCCGACCGCCCGCCGCCGAGCTGGCACTGAACGCTGTCTTAAGTGCCCTCACGGGGGTGTTCCGCCCACCTTGAAGGGCCCTGGGGGCTTGGTTACCTTGCCGTAGCAACCCCCTCAGGCAACAGTCGCCGCACCTGCCGCACCTGCCCGGCAGCAGTCTTCGGCGCTCATCAGAAATCGGGATTGGTACATGGCCGACCAGAATGTGCCACCACGTCGACCGCGGGACGACCGCGGTTGGGACGGACGCCAGAACCCCAGCGCGGACGGCTACGGCGACCCCCACACGCCGGCGCCCTACGGCTACGACTCGCCCCACCCCTACCAGGGCGGCTACGCCGCGCAGGCCGACCCGCGCGAGCAGTACGCCGGGCAGCCCGCGCCCGCCCCGCGCGGTCCGCAGTGGGTCGGCCCGGAGGGCCTCGGCCGCCCGGCCCCGGCGCGCCCGGCCGGCACCGGACTGCCCACCATCGACGATGACGACGAGCCGGGTCGCAAGGTCGGTCGACGTAAGGCGATGGTGGCCCTCGGTGGCACCGCCGCCGTCGTCGCCGGTGGCGCGGCGCTCGCCATGACCCCGCAGATCCGTGGCCTCTTCGGCGACGAGGCGGCGGCCGGCGACGCGACCGGCAGCACGGTGACCGACGGCACCGCGGCGCGGCCCAGCGGCCAGCAGCCCAGCACGGTGCGTACCTACACCGAGCAGAACGAGAGCTACATGGGCTCGCGGGCCGGTGAGGCGCTGAAGAAGAACGCGCCGGCCGGTGGGCGGAGCTTCTCCGGCCCGGCCGCGGCCGCGGCGGCGACCAAGGTGACCGTGAAGACGGTGCTGGCCAAGGACCCGATCCTGCACCTGGCCCGGCGCGCCACCTTCGGCGTGACGCCCGCAGTCGTCGCCGACATCAAGCGCGAGGGCATGGACGCCTGGATCCGCGCCCAGCTCGACCCGGAGAAGTTGGAGCCGAGCAAGGGTGAGCTGAAGCTCGCCGAGCTGCCGACCCAGAAGCTCTCCGTGCAGCAGTTGCGCGACCAGCGGGACAAGCTCAACGAGCAGGACGCCCAGCCGGAGCGGGAGATGGTGGACGCCACCATCGCCCGGCAGATCTGGTCCAAGCGTCAACTGTTCGAGGTCATGGTCGACTTCTGGAACGACTTCCTGCACGTCGCCGCGGACTTCGACGGCGGCGAGTCGTTCCGCAACTCCTTCGACCAGGACGTCATTCGCAAGCACGCCCTGGGCAGCTACCCGGAGATGCTCGTCGCCGCGAACAAGCACCCGGCGCTGCTGATCTACCTGAACCAGAAGGACTCCCGCAAGGACGCGATCAACGAGAACCTCGCCCGGGAGAACCTCGAGCTCTACTCGGTCGGCGTCGACGGCGGATACAAGGAGCCGGACGTCCGGCAGGCCGCCATGTTGCAGACCGGCCGCGGCGTCGACGACAAGGGCAAGTACGTCTTCCGCCCCGAGCAGCACTACGTCGGCAAGGTGAAGATCCTCGGTTTCACCCACCCGAACAACTCGTCCGACCCGAAGAAGGCCGAAGCGGCGATCGACGCGTACATCACCTACATCGCGACGCACCCGTCGACCGCGAAGTACGTGGCGCAGAGCCTGGCCACCCGGTTCGTCTCGGACACCCCGCCGAAGTCCCTGGTGGACCGGCTGGCCAAGACGTACACCACGAACAAGGGCATGATCAAGCCGGTCCTGATGACGCTCTTCTGCTCCTCGGAGTTCTGGGCCGGTGTGGGGCAGAAGGTGCGCCGGCCGATGGAGTACCTCGTCGCCACGTACCGCACCCTGGGCGTCTCGCCGGAGGCGTCGCCGAAGCACAACAACGGCGACAGCAAGCGCACCGCGTACGCCCGGGGGCTGCGCCAGATCCACGACAAGATGCGGGAGCTGGGCCAGTCCCCGATGGGTCACCCGACCCCGGACGGCTACCCGGACGTCTACGTCGCCTGGACCTCGGCCGGCACCATGGTCAACGGTTGGAACGAGGCGGGCGAGATCCTCGCCGGCTACCGCACCACCTTCACGTACACGGCGGCGGAGAAGCTTGTCGCCAAGCCACCGGCGACGGCCGGGGCGTACGTGGACGCGCTCTCCCAGCGGCTGGTGGGCCAGAAGTTGAGCACGCGGGAGAAGAACCTCATCCTCGGCGTGGCCGGTGTGGCGGCGACCGCCAAGGTCGACGCCACGTTCAACGGGGCCATCACCGCCGTCGCGCGGGCGATCCTCGCTTCCCCCCAGCACCACCTCCGGTGAGGCACCCGATGGAGAAGACTGTGTACAACTCTTTCCCCCTGCACCCCGAATGCCCCGACGTGCGGCGGCTGGCCGACAACCCGGCCGAGGCCCTGCTGCGCGCCGAGGCGGACATCGTCGCCGCCGAGAACGCCGCCGAGTTCGACAGGTACCGCACCCTGGAGGACCTGGAGGAGGCCCAGCAGGACGGTCGCGGCGTGACCCGGCGGACCTTCGTCGCCGGTGCCGCGGCCACCGCCACCGCGCTAGCCACCGCCCAGTTCGTCACCACCTCGGCGTCGTTCGCGGCGACCAAGACCGGCACCCTGATCCACGTCTTCCTCTACGGCGGGCTGGACGGTCTGAGCCTGATCGCGCCGGACAACGACGCGGTGCTCAACAAGGCCCGGCCCGACCTGCTGCTCGGCAACGACTCGCTGGCCCTGGGCCGCGGCTTCAAGCTGACGAGCGCGTTCAAGCCGCTGGAGAAGTGGCTCACCGCCGGTCAGCTGGGCTTCATCCCGGCGGTCTCCGACGAGCGGCTGTCCCGCAGCCACTTCCAGGCGGCCGACGCCTGCAACCTGGGCGGGCTGCCCAACGAGACCGGCGGTCGGGGTTGGCTCGACGGTCTGGTCGACAACCTGGGCAAGGGCACCGCGTTCCGCAGCGTCGGCATCGGCAGCACGCTGCCCCGCTCGCTCGTCGGCAACAACGGCGCACTGTCCCTGAACAACGTCGGCTCCCTGCGGCTCAACGGCGACGAGCGGTTCCGGGCCGCGACCGAGAAGGCCATCAAGGGGCTCTTCACCGGGATCAACCACCCGGTCGAGGAAGCCGTGCAGGAGGGCATGGGCGCGCTCGCCACCGCGCAGAAGCTCGCCGCCAAGCCGTACCAGCCCGCCGAGGGCGTCAAGTACGAGGGCGTCGGCAACGCGTTCCAGCAACTCGCCCAGCTGATCAAGGGCGGCGCCAACGTCCGGGTCGCCACCGTCGGCATGGGCGGCTACGACACCCACGAGAACCAGGGCACCCGCGAGGGCGGCCAACTGCACCGACGGCTGAACGAGCTGGCCAACGCGATGGCCGCCTTCTTCACCGACCTCGGCCCGAAGGCCGCCGACGTGACGATCATGGTGTCCAGCGAGTTCGGGCGTCGGGTCGGCTCCAACAACAACGGCACCGACCACGGGCACGGTGGCGTGGTCACCCTGCTGTCCGGCAAGAAGCTCGCCGGTTCGCTGCTCGGCACCTGGAACGGTCTGGACAAGCTGGACTCCGGTGACGTGCCGGAGTACAACAACATGTTCAACGTCTACGGCGCGGTGGCGCAGGGCCGGTTCGGGCTCACCAACGCGGAGGTCGACAAGGTCTTCCCCCGCCAGAAGTACGCCCCGATGAAGCTGTACGCGTGACGTATTCGCACACCCACGCCGCCGGCCGTCGTACCGGGACCTCGTCCCGGCACGGCGGCCGGTCGGCGGTACCCGTACCCCCGCAGATCCCGGCCCGGCGCGGACCCGGCGGCCGACGGCTGCTGGGCGTGCTGCTCCTGGTCGGCCTGCTCGTCAGCGTGCTGCCCTGGTGGCTGGGCACCCCCGCCGGGTCGCTGCGCACCACCGCGGCCACCGTCACCGCGGCCGGCCGGATCACCGGCCTGGTCGCCGGCTACCTGCTGCTGGTGCAGGTGCTGATGATGAGCCGGCTGCCGGTGCTGGAGCGGTGGATCGGCGGCGAGCACATGGCCCGCTGGCACCGGGACATCGGCGCCACCCTGCTCGTTACCGTGCTGGCGCACATGTCGCTGATCCTGGTCGGCTACGCGGACCTGCGTAACCAGTCGATCCTCGCCGAGGTCGGCACGTTGCTCGGCGAGTACGAGGACATGCTCTCGGCGTTCGCCGCCACCGGCATCATGGTGCTCGTCGGGTTCACAAGCGTCCGGGCGATCCGGCGGGCGCTGCCCTACGAGCTGTGGCACGCGCTGCACCTGTCCAGCTACCTGATCCTGCTGCTCGGCTACGGCCACCAGTTCACCCACGGCGCGCAGCTCTACAAGCCCGGCCCGGTGCGCACCGGCTGGATCGCGCTCTACCTGCTGGTGGTCGCCGCGCTGCTCTGGGGTCGGGTGATCGCGCCGCTGGCGTTCAACCTGCGCTACCGGCTGCGGGTCGCCGACGTGGTCGCCGAGAGCACCGACACCATCTCCATCTACCTCACCGGCGAGCGGCTCGGCCGGCTGGTGATGCTCGGCGGCCAGCACTTCCGCTGGCGGTTCCTCACCCGGGGCTGCTGGTGGCAGTCGCACCCGTTCTCCGTCTCCGCCGCCGGCAACGGCCGCTGGCTGCGGATCACCGTCAAGATCGTCGGCACCCACACCGCGGACCTGCGCGACCTGGAGGCCGGGACCCGGGTCTGGGCCGAAGGCCCGTCGGGCACCTTCACCGCCGCGCACCGGCTCCGGGAACGGGCGCTGCTGATCGCCGGCGGCAGCGGCATCACGCCGATCCGGGCGATGCTCGAGGAGCTACCGCCGGGCGCCGCGCTGATCTACCGGGCCCGCACCCCGGCCGACGTGCTGCTCAGCCGCGAGTTGGACTGGCTGGCCCAGGAGCGCGACACCGCCGTCTGGTACGTCATCGGCTCCCGCGACGACCCCGGCCCCCGCCAGCTCATGAGCCCGGACGGGCTGCGTCAACTCGTGCCCGACGTGGCCCGGCGCGACGTCTACCTGTGCGGGCCGCCCGGGTTGGTGGAACAGTCGGTGCGGGCACTGCGGCGGGCCGGCGTGCCCCGGCGGCAGATCCACCTGGCCACGTTCGAGCTGTAGGGAAGGCATTCCATGCGTCGCGCGCTCCTCGCGATCACCGGCCTGGCCGCCAGCACCACAGCGCTTGTGGTGTTCAAGGGCTCACCGGCCCCCACCCAGGTCGCCCAGAACCTGCCCACCACCCAACCTGTCGACCCCTCCGGGCCGGGCACCGATCCCGGCGCCGCCCCCGGCGCGCCGGACACCGAGCCGGCGGGCGGCACGCCGACCGCGTCGGCGAGCGCCGGGCCGTCGACGTCACCCAAGCCCGGCAAGAGCACCGCCCGTCCATCGGGCACCAAGACGACGAAGGCCCCCAGCGCTCCGCGGACCACCACCAAGGCACCCCAGTCGACCACCCGCCGGGTCACCGGCAACGGCTTCGAGAACGAGTACGGGTACGTGCAGGTCCAGATCGTCGTCTCGGGTAACCGGATCGTCGAGGCCGTCGCCCTGTCGCTGCCAAGCGGAGGTGAGTCCGACATCCACAGCGGCGACGTCCGCAACCGCTACGACGGCGGCGGCGGCGAGGTGGTGAAGAAGCAGAACGCCAACCTCAACACCGTCTCCGGGGCCACCGAGACCAGCAACTCCTACAAGCAGTCGCTGCGGTCCGCCATCGAGCAGGCGTTCTGACGTGCGGGCCACGCTGAGCCGACCCGGGCTGTGCCGGGTCGAGCAGATCATGGGTACGGCGATCACCCTGGACCTCGCCGACGACCTGCCCCCGGCGACCCTGCGCGAGCTGGCCGACGACGTCTTCGCCTGGATGCGTGAGGTGGACGCGCGGTTCAGCACCTACCGGCCCGACAGTGAGGTGTGCCGCTTCGACCGTGGCGAGGTGCTGCTCTCCGAGGCGTCCACGGACCTGCGGTACGTGCTGGAGACCTGCGCCGACCTGTGGGGCGCCACCGACGGGTTCTTCGACGCGTACGCCACAGGTCGGCTCGACCCGTCCGGCTTCGTGAAGGGCTGGGCCGCTCAGGTCGCCTCGGACCGTCTCGTCGCCGCCGGAGCCGTCAACCACTGCGTGAACGCCGGCGGCGACGTACGGGTGCGGGGCCTCTCACCGTCGCGGGAGCCGTGGCGCATCGGCATCCGGCACCCGTGGGACGCGATGGCCGCCTGCCTGGTGCTCACCGGGACCGACCTGGCGGTAGCCACGTCCGGTGTGTACGAGCGCGGCCGGCACGTGCTGGACCCCCGCAGAGGCGCGCCGGCACGCGGGCTGCGCTCGGTGACCGTGGTCGGCACCGACCTCGGGGTGGCCGACGCGTACGCCACCGCCGCCCTCGCCATGGGCACCCCCGGCCTGAACTGGCTGGCCCGCCTGGACGACCACACCCACGCGGCGATAACCGACAACGCCCGCCAACACCACTCCACAAACCTCCCCCTGACCAACTGACCCCGCGCCCCTCGCGCCCGCGCCCCTCGCGCCCGCGATCTTGCAGTTTCGGATGCCTCTTCGTCCCGTTGCGTGGAGTTTGTCGGGACAGAAAGTGCAAGATCGCGGGGCGGGAGCGGGGCGGAGCGGGGAGCGGGGCGGGGGCGGGGAGCGGGGAGCGGGGCGGGGTTAGCGGAGGGGGCGGTGGGTGCCGGCTGGGCGGGAGCCGGTGGGGCGTGGGCGGCCGGGGCGGGAGCCGGCGGGTCGGGTGCCGGCCCAGCGGTGTCGTGGGTGGCTGCGCCGGGGCGGCTCGGTGCCGCCGGGGTGAGGCGCTCTGTCGTTGCTGGACATCGGTCCCCCGTTCGTGGCGCGCGGTGGCGCTCTTCTCCTGTCAACGAGGACCGGCGTCCCGGCGACGCTGTCGGGCACCGGATCGAATCGTCGGTCGGGCGGTGTCACATGCCTCGTCGGGGCAGCGGCAGGTGACCGGGGAGCAGGTCGGGGGCGAGTGTCACCCCGGCGGCCCGTAGCGCCCCGATCAACGTGTTCTGCACGAGGTACGAGTCCGGTAGTTGCCAGCGGGCCTGCTCCGGTGCGACCGCCCAGCGGACGGTGCCCTCCGGCAGTCGGGTGGGCGGTGCGGGAATCCACGAGCCGGGCCCGTGCCGGACCACGTGGAAGCAGTGCTCCAGCTCGGGTCGGAGCGGGTCACCGGGGCGGACCAGGAACATCCACCGCCCGGTGGGCGTGATGAGCACCGGCCCGCGTACGCCGGTGCCGGCCGGGTGGGTCTGCACCGCGTCGAGCACGTGCCGGCCGAGGTGGGCGGGCACCTCCAGCACGTCGAAGGCCCGGCCGGTGGGCAGCAGCACCCCGTGTGGTCGGCTCCGCCACCAGGTCGCCACCCGGGCCGGGTCGGCGCTTGCGGCGAGTTCCCAGTTCTCCAGGGCGGGGTGACAGCCCACTGTGGGGCAGCCGGCCCGGCCGCACACGAAGCGGCTGCGGGCCAGGCACGCGCCGGGGGTCACCTCCCAGCCGTGTACGGCGTACCGGATGGCGACCCGGCGCAGCCGGACCCTTTCCAGCGGCGACAGTTCGGCAACGCGCGGTCCGACATTCCCCCACATGTGTGCCAAATCCTCTCGTCGGGCCCGGCATTCGCCAGGTCGCATGTCGAGCACCGTCACTGCCGTAACCCACGATCGTTGAGGTTGACGAACGGCCCGTGCAACTTGCACGAAAAGTACGAGGACCAGCTGTACGGCTGACGCACATCCTGTGCGACCAGCCGAAACCTGAACATGAACGGCAGTCGCCGCACCCGCGGACATCGCCGCAACTCGATCGGTCGTCGGTGGCAGGGGAGGATGGGGAGATGGACGAGCTACCCATAGGACGGCGAGTGGCCTACTGGCGGGGGCGGCGCAAGATGTCGCAGCAGGTCTTCGCGGACCGGCTCGGCAAGTCCAAGAGTTGGGTCGACAAGGTCGAACGCGGCGTCCGCCGGTTGGACAAGTTCTCCGTCCTCTACGAGATCGCCGACATCCTCCAGATGGACGTGCAACTGCTGATGGGCAAGGATCCGGAGCGCCGCGCCGACGCCCTCAACTGCATCGACCAGATCGAGGTGCAGGAGATCCGGGCGGCGCTTGAACGCTACGACTCGATGAGCGCCTACTTCGACGCGGTGCCGTTCCCGCCGCCGATGGACGACATGCGCAAGGCCGTCAACCATGCCTGGCTCACCTACCAGTACGGCCGCTACGGGATGCTCACCCGGGCCCTGCCCAAGCTCCTGCGCGACGCCCAGGCGGCCGACGCCGCCTACGGCGGTGACCAGGCCGCCGAGGCGGCCCACCTGCTCGGCCAGGTCTACCAGATCGCCTCCTCGGTGCTGCGTAAGCTCGGCGAGTGCGAGCTCGCCTGGTTGGCCGCCGACCGGTCGATGGCGGTGGCGCAGCGGGCCGACGACCCGCTGCTGGCCGGGATCGCCACCACCCGGGTGTGCAACGCCCTGGTCGCGATGGGGCGGGCCCGTCCGGCGTTGGAGCTGAACGTGCAGATCGCCAACAGGCTGGCACCGGGTGGCGGCAACACGGTCTCCCCGGCCCGCCTCTCCGTCTACGGGATGCTGCTGCTGCAGGGCGCGATGGCCGCGTCCCGCATCGGCGACCAGGCAAGCGTCGACGACCTGATCAACTGTGCCCAGGAGGCAGCCACCCTGCTCGGCGGCGACCACAACCACTACTGGACGTCGTTCGGCCCGACCAACGTCGAACTGCACCGGGCCGCCGCGGCGGTGGAGCTGGGCGACGGGGGGCGGGCCGTGGAGGTGCACCAGCTGCGCATCAAGGAGCCCGCCTTCAACGCGCTGCTGCCCGAGCGCCGCGCCCACCACCTGCTCGACATCGCCCGCGGGTACGCGCAGATAGGCGACGTGGCGAACGCCGGCGAGATGCTGCTGCTCGGTGATCGGCTCGCCCCGTCCGAGATCCGCTGCCGGCCGATCGCGCACGAGGTGATGTCCGACATCCTCCGTCGCACACGTGGTGCGCCGCCTTCTCCGGTAGCGGAGTTGGCTGAGCACATGGGAGTAGGGGTATGAGCGCGGAGCCGGTCTGATGGCCGGTGCAGCGCGCAACAGCGGGCACCGGGAGGTGCTCTACGTCATCGCCTGCGGTTCGCCGCTGGCACGGCACGTCGGTCGGCTGGTCGACCTCGCCCAACGGGACGGTTGGGACGTCTGCGTGGTCACCACGCCGGACGGCGCGAAGTTCGTCGACCAGTCGGCCCTGATCCGGCAGACCGGCCACCCGGTGCGGACGCACTACAAGAATCCCGGTGACCCGGACGTGCTGCCGCCCGCCGACGCCATGATCGTCTGCCCGGCCACCGTCAACACGGTCAACAAGTGGGCAGCCGGGATAACCGACACCCTGGCGCTCGGGCTGCTTGTCGAGGCCCAGGGCAAGGGCGTCCCCATCGTCGCGGTGCCGTACACCAACGAGGCGATGGCCTGCCACCCGGCGTTCCGTGCCGGGGTGGCCCGGTTGGCCGAGTGGGGCGTCACGGTGCTCTTCGGCGACGACGTGATCGCTCTGCACCCGCCCGGGACGGGGGAACAGCACCTGCACGCCTTCCCCTGGGCGATGCCGTTGGTCGCGCTGCAGACGGTCTCCTGGAACGCCGCCTAGCGCACCCGGCGGTTCTCCCTGACCGACGCGGCCGGGCCGGGTGTCACCGCCCGGTAGCCTCCGCGCCGGTAAGCTGGCCCGCCATGAGCACAAGCGGGTCAGCCCCCACGGTGAGCGACGTGGTGGCCGAGCTGGAACGGCGCTTTCCGCCGGTCTGGGCGGAGGAGTGGGACCGGGTCGGCCTGGTGCTCGGCGAGCCCACCGCCCCGGTCCGCCGGGTGCTCTGCGTGGTCGACGTGGTGCCCGAGACGGTCGACGAAGCCCTCGCCGCCGACGCGGACATGATCGTCTCGCATCACCCACTGCTGCTACGTGGCGTGTCGTCGGTCGCCGCGACGACCTTCAAGGGCCGGATCATCCACCGGATGATCCGGGCCGGCGTGGCGCTCTACGCGGCGCACACCAACGCCGACGTGGCCTCCCCGGGCGTCTCGGACGCCCTCGCCGCCCGCTTCGGGCTCACCGACCTACGCCCGCTCCAGCGGCCCGCGCCCGGCTCGCCCGCGCACGGTGACGACCGGGGGTTCGGCCGGATCGGCGAGCTGCCCCAGCCGATGACCCTCGACGAGTTGACCCGGCACGCCGCCGCCGTGCTCCCCGTCACGTCCTGGGGAGTTCGCGCGGCGGGGGATCCCGGGCGTATGGTTCGTACCCTCGCCGTCAGCGGCGGGTCGGGGGACAGCTTCCTCGGCGCCGCGACCGCCGCCGGGGTGGACGCGTTCCTCACCGCCGACCTGCGGCACCACCCGGCCGGCGAGCACCTCGCCGCCGATGGTCCCGCTCTGATCGACGCCGCCCACTGGGCGACCGAACGACCGTGGCTGGACGACCTGGCCGCCTTCCTCCGGGAGGCGCTCGGCGTCGAGACGCTGGTGTCCGACCTGGACACCGACCCGTGGACCGTGCACGCCGCCGCACCAGTTGTGGACGACAAGGAGCCCGACCGTGAAGGCTGACCCTCAGGTGCAGCGCCGCCTGCTCGACCTCCAGGCGATCGACACCAACCTCGCCCAGCTCGCCCACCGTCGGCGCTCGCTGCCCGAGCGGGCCGAGCTGGAGTCGCTGGCCCGCGAGCTGTCGTCGATGGAGGACGAACGGGTTCGCGCCCAGGTGGCGGTCGACGACCTGGACCGGGACATCGCCCGGTTGGAGAAGGACGTCGAGCAGGTCCGGGCCCGCAAGGAGAAGGACGAGAACCGGCTGGCCGCCGGCACTGGGCCGGCCCGGGAGCTGGAGGCGCTCCAGCACGAGTTGGTCTCGCTGAAGCGGCGCCAGGGCGACCTGGAGGACGCCGAGTTGGAGCTGATGGAGCAGCGGGAGACCGCGCAGGGCGTCCTCGACGGTGTGGAGGCGCGGCTGGCCGAGGCGCGGGACAAGCGGGCCGCGACCGAGCAGCGCCGCGACGACGCGCTTGCCGAGATCGCCAAGGAGGAGGAGTTCAAGCGGGGCGCCCGTCAGCCGCTCGCCGCCGACCTCCCGAGCGATCTGGTCAACCTCTACGACAAGATCCGCGAGGACACCGGGTTGGGTGCCGCGCTGCTCACCGCGGGCCGCTGCGGCGGGTGCCGCCTGGAGCTGTCCGGCGCCGACCTGGCCCGGATCCGTAAGGCAGCCCCCGACGACGTGGTCCGCTGCGAGGACTGCCGGCGCATCATGGTCCGCACCAACGAGTCGGGCCTGTAGGTCGTGGCGCCGCGCGTCGTCTCCGTCGAGGCCGACGGTGGGTCCCGGGGCAACCCCGGCCCCGCCGGCTACGGCGCGGTGGTGCTCGACCCGGAGACCGGCGAGGTGCTCGCCGAGCGCTCCGAGTCGCTCGGCACCACCACCAACAACGTCGCCGAGTACCAGGGCCTGATCGCCGGGCTGACCGCCGCCGCCGAGCTTGGCGCCGCCGAGGTGGACGTCCGGATGGACTCCAAGCTGGTGGTCGAGCAGATGTGCGGCCGGTGGCAGATCAAGCACCCCGGCCTGCGTCCCCTCGCCGCCCAGGCCGCCGCGCTTGTGGGCCGGTTCACCGCGGTCCGGTTCAGCTGGATCCCGCGCGAGCAGAACCGGCACGCCGACGCCCTCGCCAACGCCGCCATGGACGCCGCCGCCGGTCGTCCCCCGGCGACCGCCGCCCCCGACCGTCAGGCGCCGACTGCTGCCCCCGGCCGCCTTGCGCCGACTGCCGCTGGGCAGCCCGCTACCGGCAGCGACCCGGCGACCGCGCCGGCCTCCTGGGAGCCCCGGCCGACCTTCACCGCCACCCGGCTGATCCTGGTCCGGCACGGCGAGACCCCGTACACCGAGCAGCGGCGCTACTCCGGGCGCGGCGACGTGCCGCTCTCCGAGCGTGGCCGCGCCCAGGTGCAGGCCACGGCCGCCCGGGTGGCTGAGCTGGCCCCGTCCGTCGCGGCCGTGCTCAGCTCACCGTTGTCCCGGTGTACGGCCACCGCGGCGTCGATCGCCGGCGCGCTCGGCGACGTGCCGGTGCGTACCGAGGACGACCTGATCGAGTGCGACTTCGGCCAGTGGGAGGGGCGTACCTTCGCCGAGGTGCGCGAGGGGTGGCCGGGGGAGATGGACGCCTGGCTCGCCTCACCCCGGATCGCGCCGCCGGGCGGGGAGTCGTTCACCCAGGTCGCCGAGCGCGCGCACCGCGTCGTCGGTGGGCTGCTCACCGCGTACCCCGGTGAGACCGTGGTGGTCGTCTCGCACGTCTCGCCGATCAAGCTGGTGCTGCGCGACGCCCTGGCGGCCGGCGATGGCTTCCTGCACCGGCTCTTCCTGGACGCGGCCGGCATCTCGGTGCTCGACATGTGGCCCGACGGCGGTGTGGCCGTGCGGACGGTCAACGACACCGCCCACCTCGCCAAGCTCTGAGCCAAACACCCTTCGGCCGGTGGCCTGCCAACCAGCGTCAGTCGGCAATAGCCCGGCTCACGTCACCTGAACCTCGGTCCTTCTATTAC
>NZ_JBSGIV010000045.1:0-58347 GCF_053605225.1 Micromonospora sp. NPDC003944 | reverse complement strand
GCACAGACGACGGGGCCCCGCCGTTTCCGGCGGGGCCCCGTCGAGTCGCGTCAGCGGCTCTTGTAGGCCTCGACGACCTCGACCGGGATCCGGCCCCGCTCGGAAATCTTGTAGCCGTTCTTGACGGCCCATTCCCGGATGGCCCGGTTCTGCTCCCGATCCATTCCCGCCCCGGCGGGTCGCCCCGGCCGCCGGACGGAACGGGCGCTCTCTGCCGGACCACGTCCGATCCGCCGACCCGCATTGATGTACGGATCGAGCGCCTTGCGCAGGACGCCGGCATTCTCGTCGGAGACATCGATCGTGTAGGCCACGCCGTCGAGACTGAACTCCACCGTCCGGTCGGCCTTCCCACCGTCGAGGTCGTCGGTCAGGACCGTGATTACTTTTCTCGCCATTGCCGATTACTCCCTGTGTGCGGCGGGATGTGTCCAAAGTCTGACCTATCACCCCGGTAATCCGCAACAATATGCCTTCCATTCATTCGGCGCGTCGCGATTCCGTTACCGAGCAAAACCGGGAATCGGTCCGATGACGGGGCGTCATTCCCCGAGGATGCCGCTGTGACCGGCGACGGCGGCCGCCTCGGCCCGGTTCGAGACCCGCAACTTCCGCAGCAAGGCGGCGGTCATCCGTTTCACCGTCCGTTCCGAGACGTGCAGTTCTTCGGCGATGTCGACGGTGCTGCGGCCGCTGGCGATCGCCTTCAGCAACCGCTGTTCCTCGCCGTCCAGGTCGACGGCCGTGAAGCGTGCCGGTCGCAGCATGGCGCGGAGCAGGTCGGCCGGCAGCACCGCCCAGCCGTCGAGAACTGCCAGCAGCGGGGGCAGCAGCTCCTCCGGTTCGCTGGTCTTGGGCAGAAACCCCTCGGCGCCGGCCCGCAGCGCCTCCACCGCTGGAGCGGGATCGGTGGAACCGGACATGGCGACCACCCGTACCCGGGGGGTGGTGCGTCGGATCGCGGCCACCGCCCGGATGCCCCCGGGCGGCGGCATGTGCAGGTCGACAAGGGCCAGGTCGGGGCGGCAGCTGCTGACCAGCGCCGCCGCCGCGGCGGCGTCGCCGGTCGAGGCGACCACCTCGGCGCGGCCGTCGGTGGTGATCGGGAGCAGCAGCTCCAGGCCGCGGACGAAGAGGGGGTGATCGTCCACGACGACGAGTCGCAAGGTGGAGGCTCCCGGCATGTCTGCGCCGTTCCCCAGCGGGTACCGATCATGCGGGTTGGCACCGAACGAGAGGAGTCGGGTGGATGCGCGTACGGCACGGTTTGCGGGACCTGCTGCGAGGGTTGCACCCCATCGAGCCGACACCCGACGCGAGACGAACGACGGAGGCCGACCCGGAGCTGCTGCTGCGGGTGTTGTGCCACGAGTTCCGGACGCCAGTCAGCACCCTCACGTCGCTGACCCGGGCGCTTGCCGACGAGCGTCGCGAGCTGACAAGCGCCGACCGGCGGGCGATCAGTGCCCTGGCCCGCGACCAGGCCGCCCACCTGCAGAGCCTGCTGCGCGACGCGACCGCCGGCACCGGCGTGCTGACGCCGACCCCGCAGCCCGAGCCGGCTGTCGCGCTTGCGGGCATCCTGCGGGAGGCCGCCGCGCTGGTGCCGGTCGGTCGTCGACGGGCACGGGCCACCCGGCGGGCGGCCTCCTGCCCGGTGCCGGCCGGACGAACCCGACAGGTGCTGATCAACCTGGTGCAGAACGCGCTACGGCACGGGCCACCGGACGGGCAGGTCGGGCTCTACGCCACCCTGCGCGGCCCTGGCGTGAGCATCCTGGTCACCGACGAGGGCCGGGTCGACGACGAGCTGCTGGTCGCGCTGCGGCGTCCGGCGCCGGCCGTCGGGATGTCCGGCCTGGGCCTGTGGATCGCGCGGCAGCTCGTCGCGACGGACGGGGGAGCGTTGCGGGCGCACCGGCTGCGTCCGCGCGGCGTGGCGCTGGAGGTGCTGCTGCCGACGGCGCACCCGCTGCGGTGACCCGCGCGGGACGCCGGTTGGCCCGTACGGGTCACCGGGGTGGGAACCGCCTCGCTACCTGTCTGCGGGTACCGAGGAGGTTCGATGTTCAGGCACGTCAAGGATCTGCAGTTCGAGGCCAAACCGGACGGCCCGGACGCGGCGTTCGCCCGTCGCCTTCAGGAGGTGCTTGGCGGCAAGTGGGGCGAGATGACCGTCGCCAACCAGTATCTGTTCCAGGGGTGGAACTGCCGGCTACCCGGTAAGTACAAGGACCTGCTGCTCGATGTCGGCACCGAGGAGATGGGCCACGTCGAGATGATCGTCACGATGATCACGCGGCTGTTGGACAACGCGCCGCTGTCGCTGACCGAGGGGATCGCGGAGGATCCCGGGGGTGCCGCGACCTACGCCGGCGAGAACCCGGCGCACTTCATCCACGGCGGTGGTGGCGCCCTCCCCGCCGACTCGAACGGTGTGCCCTGGAGTGGCGCGTTCATCACCGCCAGCGGCAACCTGTTGGCCGATTTCCAGCTCAACGTCACCGCCGAGGCGCAGGGGCGGCTCCAGGTGGCTCGGCTGTTCCACATGACCGACGACCCGGGCGTCAAGCAGATGCTGCGCTTCCTGCTGGCCCGCGACACGATGCACCAGAACATGTGGCTGGCGGCGATCGAGCAGCTCAAGGAGGACGGGCTGGAGGAGATGCCGGTGCCGGAGGCGTTCCCGGACTCGGGCGAGTTCACCGAGGAGTACGGCTACACCTACCTGGGCTTCTCCTCGGGCACCGACGCCGCGCAGGGGCGCTGGGCGTCCGGGCCGTCGCCGGACGGCAAGGGTGAGTTCCGCTACGACGACAACCCACGGGCGATGGCGCCGGAGCCCGTGTTGCCCCCGGGTGACCCCCGGCTCTACGGCACCAACCCGGGAGTGGCCGGTTCGGTGGTGAACACGGTGAAGAGCACGCTCACCTGAGGTGCCTGCCGGGTCGCCCGCCGGTCCGGGCGACCCGCCGGACCGGGCCGGGAAAGTGGCCTGGGTCACAGGCTGGAACAAGGGGAACGCTTTGTTACTTGAGTGAGACACGCTCAACTAACGCGAGGTGTTCGATGGCAACTCTTCCGGTACTTCCCCTGACCGACGCCGTGCTGCTGCCCGGCATGGTCATCCCGGTGACCCTCGACCCCACCACCCAGGCCGCGATCGACGCGGCACGGGCGACAGGTGACCGCAAGCTGCTTGCCGTACCGCGCATCGACGGCGAGTACGGACCGGTGGGCGTGGTGGCCACCATCGAGAAGGTCGGCCGGCTGCCCGAGGGTGAGCCCGCCGCCGTCATCCGTGGCCTGTCCCGGGCCCGGATCGGCTCCGGCGTGCCCGGCCCCGGCGCCGCCCTCTGGGTCGAGGCGACCGAACTCGACGAACCCGCCCACGCCGGTCGGGCCCGTGAACTGGCCCGCGAGTACCGCGCCCTGGTGACCTCCGTGCTCCAGCAGCGCGGCGCCTGGCAGGTCATCGACGCGGTGGAGCGGATGACCGACCTCTCCGAGCTGGCCGACTCGGCCGGTTACGCGCCCTGGCTGACGCTGGAGCAGAAGACCGAGCTGCTCGCCGCGCCGGACGTCACCGCACGGCTGGAGCTGCTCGTCGGCTGGGTGAAGGACTACCTGGCCGAGCAGGAGGTCACCGAGCAGATCAACAGTGACGTCCGGGAGGGGCTGGAGAAGTCCCAGCGCGAGTTCCTGCTGCGTCAGCAGCTCGCCGCGATCCGCAAGGAGCTGGGCGAGGACGAGCCGGACGGCTCCGCCGACTACCGCTCCCGCGTCGAGTCCGCCGACCTGCCGGAGAAGGTCCGCGAGGCGGCCATGCGCGAGGTCGGCAAGCTGGAGGGGGCCAGCGACGCCTCCCCGGAGGCGGGCTGGATCCGTACCTGGCTGGACACCGTGCTCGAGATGCCGTGGGGCACGCGTACCGAGGACAACACCGACCTGGCCGCGGCGCGGGCGGTGCTCGACGCCGACCACGCCGGCCTGGCCGACGTGAAGGACCGCATCCTGGAGTACCTGGCCGTGCGCAACCGGCGGGCCGAGCGCAACCTCGGCGTGGTCGGCGGTCGCGGCTCCGGCGCCGTGCTCGCCCTCGCCGGCCCTCCCGGGGTCGGCAAGACCAGCCTCGGCGAGTCGGTGGCGCGGGCGCTCGGGCGCAACTTCGTCCGGGTCTCCCTCGGTGGTGTCCGTGACGAGGCGGAGATCCGTGGGCACCGGCGCACCTACGTCGGCGCGCTGCCCGGTCGGATCGTCCGCGCGCTGCGCGAGGCCGGTTCGATGAACCCGGTCGTGCTCCTCGACGAGGTGGACAAGCTGGCCGCCGGTTACGCCGGTGACCCGGCCGCCGCCCTGCTGGAGGTGCTCGACCCGGCCCAGAACCACACCTTCCGGGACCACTACCTGGAGGTCGACCTCGACCTGTCCGACGTGCTCTTCCTGGCCACCGCGAACGTGGTGGAGTCCATCCCCGGCCCGCTGCTGGACCGGATGGAGCTGGTCACCCTGGACGGGTACACCGAGGACGAGAAGGTCGCCATCGCCCGCGACCACCTGCTGCCCCGGCAGCGGGAGCGGGCCGGGCTGACCGTCGACGAGGTCACCGTCACCGACGAGGCTCTCGCGCTGATCGCGGGGGAGTACACCCGGGAGGCGGGCGTCCGGCAGCTCGAGCGGGCCCTGGCCAAGATCCTGCGCAAGGTGGCGGTGACGCTGGCCACGGACCCGACGCCGGCACGTGTCGACACCGACAACCTCACCGGCTACCTGGGTCGGCCGAAGTTCACCCCGGAGTCGGCCGAGCGCACCGCCGTGCCCGGCGTGGCCACCGGCCTGGCCGTCACCGGCGCCGGTGGGGACGTGCTCTTCATCGAGGCGACGAGCATGGAGGGCGAGCCGGGGCTGACCCTGACCGGCCAGCTCGGTGACGTGATGAAGGAGTCGGCGCAGATCGCGCTCTCCTACCTGCGCTCCAACGGGCGGCGGTTCGGCATCGACCCGAACGCCCTGGCGGGACGCCGGATCCACGTCCACTTCCCGGCGGGCGCGGTGCCCAAGGACGGTCCGAGCGCCGGCATCACCATGGTCACGGCCCTGGCGTCGCTTGTCACCGGACGTCCGGTCCGCCCCGAGTTCGGGATGACCGGTGAGGTGACGCTCTCCGGGCGGGTCCTGCCGATCGGCGGGGTGAAGCAGAAGCTGCTCGCCGCGCACCGGGCCGGCCTCACCGAGGTGATCATCCCGGCCCGCAACGAGCCGGACCTGGACGACCTGCCGACCGAGGTGCGCGAGGCGCTGACCGTGCACACCCTGGCCGACGTGGCCGACGTGCTCGCCCTGGCGCTGCGCCCGGCCGACGTGAAGACGCTTGACGGTCCGGCGCTCTTCGCGGTCTGACGTACCACACGACAGGCCCCCGCCGCTTTCGAGACGGCGGGGGCCTGTCGCTGTGCCCGCGTTTCACAGGACCGTACTGTCGTGCTTGAGACGTCAACTACCTCTCCGCCGTAGGGCGGTACCCCCGGAGGAAACCCCTGTGAACATGGTGCTGTGGATCGTTCAGATCCTGCTCGCCGCCATCTTCGGCGGCATCGGCGTGGTCAAGCTGACCCAACCCAAGGAGAAGCTGCACGACACGATGGGCTGGACGAAGGCCGCCACGCCGATCCAGGTCAAGGCCATCGGCGCCCTGGAGCTGCTTGCCGGCATCGGGCTGGTGCTGCCCGCCCTCACCGGCATCGCCACGGTGCTCACCCCGCTCGCCGCGCTCGGGCTGGTCATCATCATGATCGGCGGCATCGTGGTGCACCTGCACGGGGTGCGGACGGCCACCGCGCCGGAGCGACGCACGGTGGAGATCCAGGGCATCGTGACGTGCGTGGTGCTGCTCGCCCTCGCCGCGCTGGTGGTCTGGGGCCGCTTCGGGCCGTACTCCCTCTGATCGGAGTCGCGTCGTCGGCGACCGTCGTACCCGGGCGGTCGCCGACGACGCGCTCAGCGCTCGTCGCCGCCGCGGTCCCGGCGCACGGTGGCCTTGCGGCCCTTGATCGTGCTGGAGCGCAGGCCGGAGATGACCTCGTCGGCCACCCCCTGCGGCACCTCCACGAGCGAGAACCGGTCGGCGATCTCGATCGAGCCGATGTCCCGGCCACGGATGCCGGTCTCCCCGGTGATCGCGCCGACCAGATCCTGCGGGCGCACTCCGGCGCGTCGGCCCAGGCCGACGAAGACCTGCACGGTGTTGCCGCCGCCGGAGCGGGGCCGGCCCCCGCCCCGCCGGTCGCCGCCCCGGCCACCGGAGTCGGATCGACCCTCGCGCGGCCCACGGACCGGAGCCTGCGGGATCTCCTCCTCGTCGTCGGAGCCCGGCGACGTCACCTCGTGGGCCAGCTTCACGGCGGCGAGGGCGACCTCCATCAGGTCGAACTCGTCGGTCAACGTCTCCACGATCACCCGGAACGGGTCGAGGTCGTCCTCCAGCAGGCTCTCCCGCAGAGCCGCCTGCGTCATCTCCAACCGACGGGTACGCATGTCGGCCACGGTGGGGATCTTGTCGATGGTGATCCGCTGGCCGGTGACCCGCTCGATGGTCTTGAGCATCCGGTGCTCGCGCGGCTCGGCGAGGGTGATCGCCACGCCCTCGCGGCCGGCCCGACCCACCCGACCGATCCGGTGCACGTACGACTCCGGGGCGGACGGCACGTCGTAGTTGACGACGTGGGTCAGCTGCTCGACGTCCAGCCCACGGGCCGCCACGTCGGTGGCCACCAGCAGGTCGGCGGTGCCCGCCCGCAGCCGACCCATGACCCGGTCGCGCTGTTCCTGACTCATGCCACCGTGCAGCGCCTCCGAGCGGTAGCCCCGACCGTTCATCGTCTCGGTCAACCGGTCGACCTCCTCCCGGCTGCGGCAGAACACGATCGCCGCGGTCGGCGACTCCACGTCCAGCACGCGACCCAGCGCGGCCGGCTTGTGCGCCCGGGTCACGATGTACGCGCTCTGCCGCACCCGGGGCGCCTCACCCGCGACCGGCTGCTCCCGGCCGATCTCGATCCGGACCGGTTCGCGCAGGTGCTGGCGGGCCATACCGTCGATGCGCGACGGCATGGTGGCCGAGAAGAGCACCGTCTGACGCTGCGCCGGAGCGTGCTCCAGGATCGCCTCGATGTCCTCGGCGAAGCCCATGTCGAGCATCTCGTCGGCCTCGTCGAGCACCACCGTGGCCAGGCCACCGAGGCGCAGGGTGCCCCGGGCGATGTGGTCGAGGGCCCGCCCCGGGGTGGCCACCACCACGTCCACACCGCTGTCGAGTGCCCGCAGCTGCCGGCCGATCGGCTGCCCACCGTAGATCGGCAACACCCGCGCGCCCAGGTCCTTGCCGTAGCGGTGGAACGCCTCGGAGACCTGCACCGCCAACTCCCGGGTCGGCACCAGCACCAGCGCCACCGGGTCGCCGCCCCGGCGGTGCGGCTCCATGAGGTTCAGCAGCGGCAGCGCGAACGCAGCCGTCTTGCCGGTGCCGGTCGCCGCCTGACCCAGCAGGTCCCGCCCCTGCAACAGCGGTGGGATAGCCTCCCGCTGGATGGGGGTCGGCTCCTCGTACCCGAGGGCGGCGAGCGCGCCCAGCAGCTCGGCGCGCAGCCCCAGCTCGGTGAAGGCGCTCACCTCGTCGGTGCCGTCGGGGGTGGCGTCAATCGGTGCGTCGTGCTGTGCAGGTGCGGAACTCATGTGCCAAGCCTTTCATCACGCCGTCCGGGCCGTTGCGGCGACTGCCACAAGAGCTGTCCGCGAGCCCGTGCCACTGCCGTTCCACGACCCGGTGGCGGCCCCGGTCAGGCCCCGGTGGTCAGGATTGCCAGCACCATCACCGCGGCGAGGGCCACGTCGAGCACCACGCAGAACTCGGCGTAGCCGCGCGGCACCACCCGGCCGCCGCGGTGGTGTGCCAGGTCCCAACCGGCGTGCGCCAACCACCCGAGCGCCACCAGCCAGGCGGCCGTCCGCCCGCCGGCCACGACCGCGACCAGGGTCAGGGTGACCCAGACGGCCAGACCGGCGAGTTGGGTGGCGAGCACGCCCCGCCCGCCGAGCGTGCGGCGGGCCACGCCGATCAGCAGGTAACCGCCGGGCAGCACCAGCATCGTCCACGGGCTGAGCACGCTCGGGTCGACCCACATGTCCGCGGTCATCAGCAGCGCCAGCCCGGTCGGCCAGCGGCGGGCGAGCGCCACCACGGCCGGATGCCGGCGGATCGGCACCGGCGTCTCGTGCCGATGACGCACCGCCACCAGCACCATGGCCGGCACCATCAGCAGGTGACCGCCGAGCATCAGGGCGTCGGCGGCGAGCAGGCCCGCCCACCATGGCACGAGCAGCAGCAGGAACGGCAGGTACATCGCGGCGGCCATCTCGACGACCCCACGCCAGTGGTGCGCCCGGTAGCGCATCCACACCGTCATACCGACGGTCATGTTCGTGGCCATCACCAGTGCGGCGACGTCCGGCCGGGTCAGCGCGTCGGCGACCCCCAGGACGGTGCCGGCCAGCTCCCACAACGGCCCGAGCAGCAGCATCCCGGCGACCATCGCCAGGGCCATCTCGCCCAGGTGCCACAGCAGCCGCCGCGTGCTGCTGGTGAGTGCCGCGACGGTCCGGGCCGCAGTGGTCGACGTCGGGTCCGGGGGCGCCGGGTCGTCGGTGGGCAGGCGCGCGGGCGACGGTACGGGGGTGAGGCTGTCCGCGTACATCCGGGTGTTTGTCATGCCTCGACCCTGCCGGTGTCCCCGGTGTGGCCGGCAGACCTCTTCGTCACGGAGAAACCGTGCGGGCCGCACGGTCGGACCATGACGATTCGCAGGGGTGGACCGCGCGCGGCGCGGTCCTAGGATCGGTGCGTGGCGAGCGAGGCGCTGACCCCCCGGGCGGACCGCCGGTTGCGTCGCGCCCGGCAGGCGACGCTGGTGTCGCTGGCCACCGGCGTCTGGGCGAGCGTCCTGCTACCGGCGGTCGGCCTGACCCGCGAGCCCGACCCGCGCCGGGTGGCCCTCGGCGCGGTCGGCATCCTCGCCTTCGTCATCGCCCAGACCGTCGTCCTGTACGCGGCCGTGACGCCGTGGCTCGACCCGCGCTGGCGGCGTCGGGCCGAACTGGGCCTGGTCGGGGCGGCGGTGCTCACCGTTCCCCTGGTGGGTCCGGTGGCGGCCGGCAGGTGGCCGACCTGGGCCTGGCTCGGTGCGGCCCTGATCGGCATGGCGCCGCTGCTGGTGCGGTGGCGGGCCGCGCTCGCAGTCGCGGCCGGTGTCCTGGCGGTGGCGGTCGCGGTGGCCTGGTGGACCGGCGGTTCCGTCCCGCGCCACCTCGCCGTGACCGGTGGGATCGGCGTGGCCGTCGCCGCCGTCAACGGGTTCCAGGTCTGGTTCTGGGACCTGCTCGTGGAGGCCCGACAGGGCCAGGCCGCCCAGGCCCGACTGGCCGCCGCCGAGGAGCGGCTGCGCTTCGCCCGCGAGGTGCACGACGTGCTGGGGCACAACCTCACGGTGATCGCGTTGAAGGCCGAACTCGCCGCGCGGCTCGCCCCGGTCGACCCGCAACGGGCTGGCCGGGAGGCCGCCGAGGTGCAACGGTTGGCGGCGTCCGCGCTGAGCGAGGTACGCGAGACCGTGCACGGCTATCGGGCCGTCGACCTCGACGAACAGCTCACCGCGGTGGTGGGGGTGCTGCGCTCCTGCGGAGTGCGGTGCACAGTGGAGCCGCCACCGGCGGACCTGCCGCAACCCGCGGCCGTCGAACTGGCGGCGGTGCTGCGTGAGGCGAGCACCAACGTGCTGCGGCACAGCCGGGCCGACTGGTGCCGGATCCAGATCGATCGGGAGGCTGACGTGGCCAGGATGACTGTCGCCAACGACGGCGCCGACGGCCGTGGCCCGGACGCGCACAGCCACGGCCTGCGGGGCTTGGCCGACCGGCTCGCCGCCGCCGGGGGCGAGTTGCGGGTACACCGGGAGGACACGATCTTCACCCTCGAAGCCACCGTGCCGGCGCGGTCGTGATCCGCGTCCTGCTCGCCGACGACGAGGACCTGATCCGGGTCGCCGTCGCCGCGCTGCTCAGCCTGGAACCGGACATCGAGGTGGTGGCACACGCCGCCGACGGGCCGACAGCGGTCACCGCGGCCCTGGCGCACCGCCCGGACGTGGCGGTGGTGGACCTGGAGATGCCCGGCCTGGACGGCATCGCGGTCGCCGCCGAGCTGACCCGGGTCCGACCCGACTGCGCGGTTGTCGTGCTGACCGGGCACGGTCGCCCCGGGCACCTGCGCCAGGCGCTGACCGCCGGTGCCCGCGGGTTCCTGCCCAAGGGCTCTCCGGGTTGGGCGCTCGCCGACGTGATCCGCCGGGTGCACGCCGGAGGTCGCTACGTCGACCCGTCGCTCGCCGCCGACGCGTTGACCCTGCCCCCGTGCCCGCTGACCCCACGGGAACTGGAGACGCTACGGCTGGCCGAGGTCGGTGCCCCGGTCGCGGTGATCGCCCGACGGGTGCACCTGTCCACCGGCACCGTCCGCAACCACCTCTCCGCCGCCGCGCAGAAGCTCGGCGCCGCCGACCGGGCCGAGGCGGTGCGCACCGCCCGGGACAACGGCTGGCTGTGACGACCTGCCGGGTCGATCGGGAGAGGGGCGACGGTGTGCGCCGGTAGCGTGTCGGGGTGCGTACGGTGGAGTTGGTCTGCTCGCCCGGTCTGGAGGTCGCGGTCCGGGCGGTCTGGGGCCGACTGGCCGCCGCCGGGTTGCCCAGCCTGGCCCGCACCATCCACCCGACCAACCGGCCGCACCTCACCCTCGCCGCCGTCGACGAGTTCCCGCCGGGGGTCGAGCGCCGCCTGGCCGAGCTGTTCGACGCGGCGCTGCCGGTGCCGGTGACGCTCGACCGGGTCGTTGTCCTCGACGGCAGCGCCCCGCTGGTCTGGCTCGTCCGACCCACCCTGGCGCTGACCGAGCTGCACGCCGCCGCCTGGGACATCCTCGCCCAGGCCGAGGGTCAGCGCCCGTGGCACGCGCCCGACGGGTGGGTGCCGCACCTGAGCCTGGCCCTGCGGTTCCGCAACGCGGACCTGAGGCTTGCCCGTGCCGTCGCCGGTGGGCACCGACCGACCGGCGAGTTCGACGCCGCACGCAGCTACGACGGTACGGACCGGACGGTGACCGCGTTGACCCGGCGCGGATAGCCGCCGCCGACCCGTTGTCTGTCAGTTGTCGTGCGGTTGCGGGATCTCCTGCCGGGTGAACGAGACGTCCCCGGCTGCGCCGTTGTGGGTGGCGAGCGAGGAGGCCGACTCGTCCCTGTCGTAGAGCCGGACTGGTGGAGCCGGCGGTGGTCTGTCGGCTGTGCGGGATGATGTCGCCGGCGGCACGGGTGAACACCGAGACGCGGCCGGTGTTGGGGCTGAGGACCGCAGCGGTGATCACCATAAATCGACGCCGAGAAAGCGTCCATGGGTGTGGATTATCTGGTCCAAGGGGACATGATTGTGTCATTCTCTGCCGAGAATGGCCGATAGACGACCGTAGATAGTCTGAGGGTTTTCTCCGGCGCGTCCTGAACGGGTTCAGATTGTGCTTGACTCGATTTACCAAGCTTGGCGGGCGGTCGTCGGTGCGATCCAGGCTGTCCACTCTGGAGTTGTCCATGGTGGACGCTTGGCCTGGTTTGACGTGGGTCAGCAAATGGACTTAAGCCGCAAAAAATGCAGTCGCGTAACGGAAAGTAATCATCCCAGCCTGCGACGCTGATCATCTAACTCTCTGCGGTCATGCCTTGACAGCCGACTGAACGTGCTGCAACCTTCAGCGGCATATCGATGAGTAGCAGCACACGGGGGTGTGAAGCTGTGACCGCTCACCTGGCGGCATTGTGCCGTACCGAGGCGATACCGGACTTATTGGACGACCCGCTCTGGCGTGACTTTCGTCCACTCGATCGTCCTCTTCAGTTCTTCTGAGATTTCCGTCGACCGATCGGTCGACGACGTATCGCCGTGCCCTGTGAAGGAGACGGCGTCCACACACGGTTTCGCGTGACCGTCGCCGGTCCCGCGACCATCGCGTGCCTCTCCCGGTTTCTCCGTCCTCCTCGATCCAGGGGTGACCATGTCCTTCAGCATTCGGCGTCTGCCCGACCCTCGCGGTCGGCTGACCGATCTGCGTGGTCGGCTGCCCCGGCAACGCTCGGTCTTCGGCTCCGGCACCAGCCGGTCCATCCTGGCGGCCGCCCTGGCCGGCGTGTTGATGCTCAACCTGGGCGGCAGCGGGGTGACCGCGCTGCCGGCGGGTGGTGCCCGGGACCGCGACGGTGCCACCTCCACCAGCCAGGGCGGCGGCAAGAAGCCGAGCCAGGCCTGGGGCTCGGCGGCGGGCAAGGCGCACCTGACGACCGGACGACCCAACCGGGACGTGCCCAAGTCGCTGCGCGGGCAGTACCCGCTGCACAGGTTCGCCGACAAGCCGGCCCCCGGACGCAACAAGGCGTCGGTGGCCACCGCTCCCGTCGACGACACCCGCGGTTTCGACAAGCGGACCAGCCGCGAACGGCCGGGCGAACGCGACGTCAACCAGCGGGTGTTCGACAACGCCGACGGCACCCAGACCACCGAGTTCTCGTCCGCACCGATCAACTACCGCAAGCCGGACGGCACCCTGGCGCCCATCGACCACACGCTGGTGCCGGCGGCCGGCGGGTGGACGACCACCGCCGACTCGGTCGGCCTGCGCCTCGCCGGCAACGGCACCGCCGCCGAGGTGGCCCGGCTGAGCTTCGACGGGGAGACCGAGTTCGGCTTCCGGCTGTCCGGAGCGACCAACACCGCGGCCCGGGTGGACGGGACCACCGTGACCTACCCCGGTATCCGGCCCGACGTCGACCTGCGCCTGGAGCCCCGGGCCGGTGGCGTGAAGGAGACTCTGGTCCTGCACTCGGCCAAGGCACCCGCGTCGTACGTGTTCCCGCTGAACCTGCGCAACCTCACCGCGAAGCTGGTCGACGGTCAGGTCGTCCTCAGCGACCGCGCCGGCAACGCCCGGGGGGTCATCCCACCCGGCTACATGATCGACGCCGGCTCGGGCGCTGTCGGCCCCGCCACCTCCACCAAGGTGGCGTACGAGCTGGTCACCACGGGTGGGCAGACGGCGCTGAAGGTAACCCCCGACCGGGCCTGGCTGACCGACCCGGCCCGGCACTACCCGGTCGAGGTCGACCCGACAGTCGGCCCTCCGGTCGCCGCGGTCACCGCCGACAGCAGCATGTACGTGCACGGAAGCAGCTCCACGCTGGGTAAGGACGAGTTGCTGGTCGGTCGCTCCGGCGGATCCAACGCCGCGGCCTACCTGAAGTTCGGCACCCTCGTGAGTCGCCTGCAGAACCACACCATCCACGGTGCGGCGCTCTCCGCTGTCAACTTCGACGCGGCCTCCTGCAAGGCGCGCGCCGTCACCGTCCACCCGGTCACCGAGTCGTGGTCGGCCGGCACCGGCTACTCGTACCCGGGGCCGTCGGTGGGTGGCTCGCTTGTCAGCCGCTCGTTCGCCCACGGGTACGTCGCCCTCGGTCAGTCCCAGTCCGCCTGCCCGGCGGCCGGTGAGATGTTCGACCTCGGCGTCGCCGGTCGTAACCTGGTGCAGCGCTGGGCCAACGGCCAACAGGCCAACAACGGGCTCTCGCTCCGTGCGTCCACCACCGACAGTTCCGCGTGGAAGAAGTTCGCGGGTACCGGCACCGCCAACCCGCCGGCACTGTACGTCACGCACAGCCCGTACAACGCCGGGTACGCGATCCCGAAGCCCACCCCGGAGCCGGCCGTCCTGCGCAACCAGGACGGCAAGGTCAAGGTGACCGTCACCAACCTCGGCGCCGAGGCGTGGACGCCTGCCAACTACTACCTCGCGTACCGCGTCTACAACGCGCAGACCGGCGCCGCGGTCACCCAGCAGCGGGCGGCCAACCTGCCCGCCACCCTGGCCCGGGGCGCGAAGGTCACCCTCGACGCGACGGTCAAGCGGCTGGAGCCGGGCACCTACTTCCTGGACTTCACGATGGTGCGTACCGGTGGCGCCGTCTTCACCGACCACCAGGTGCCACCCGGTCGGATCGTGCTCCAGGTGTTCGACGTTCCGCCTGTCGTGCAGGAGCTCTACCCGGAGAACGGGTACCAGTCCCCGACGCTCACCCCGTTGCTCTGGGCCCGGGCCGTGGACACCGACGCCGCACCCGGCGCGACCCTGTCGTTCAAGTTCGAGGTCTGCGACCGCACCGACGCCGGCGCGGCGACCAACTGCACCACCTCCGGTTACCAGGCCAAGCAGTCCTGGGTGGTGCCGGCTGGCCGGTTGGTCTGGGGCAAGAGCTACCTGTGGCGGTCCTTCGTCAAGGACAGCGCCAACGAGGTCATCTCGCCGTACTCGACGATCATCAGCTCGGTGCCGCAACCGGACCTGCTGTCCCGGATCGCCACCTCGCCCAACGCCGAGCAGGGCCGCGAGTTCGACGCTCAGACCGGCAACTTCGCCACCTCGGCCGTGGACGCCACCGTGGTGACCGTCGGTCCGGAGCTGAACCTCGTCCGCACCTACAACAGCCTCGACCCCCGCACGACAGGTGTCTTCGGCGCCGGCTGGTCCAGCCGGTACGACATGACGCTGGTCCCCGACAACGACGGCACCGGCAACGTGGTGGTCCGCTACCCGGACGGCCAGGAGGTGCGGTTCGGCAAGAACCCGGACGGCACGTACGCGCCACCGCCGGGCCGGGTCGCCAAGCTCACCGTCGACAGCAGCAACTGGAAGTTGGTCGACCGCACCGGGAACACCTACCAGTTCTCCCTGCTCAACAAACTCCAGAAGATCACCGACAACGCCGGGCGCGCGGTCAACCTGACCTTCGACCCGATGACCGGCAAGCTCGCCCGAGCGCAGGTCTCCAACAGCCAGACCAACACCGCAGGCCGTGCGCTGACCTTCACCTGGAACGGCAACCACATCGCCTCGGTCAGCACCGACGCGGTCAACGGTGCGAAGCTGACCTGGAACTACACCTACAACGGTGACCTGCTGACCAGGGTCTGCGGCCCGGAGTCCGCCTGCACCAACTACGACTACGCGGCCGGGTCGCACTACCGCACCGCCGTCCTCGACGCCAAGCCCGACTCGTACTACCACCTCGGTGAGGCCGAGGGCACCGGCGCGGCCAGCGACGTGGCGATCAACCTGGGCAAGGACGCCGGCACGTACCGCAACAACGTCACCCTGGGCCAGCCCGGCGTGCTGGAGGGCACCAACGGCACCGCCGCCGCCTTCAACGGCACCTCGGCGTACCTGGAACTGCCCAAGGGTTTGGTGAAGAAGAGCCGCGACGTCTCCGTCGAGCTGTGGTTCAAGATCGGCCTGACCCAGACCGGTGGCCCACTCGTCGGCTACCAGGACACGGCCGTCGGCACCGCCGCCACCAGCGGCGTCCCGCTGCTCTACACCGGCACCGACGGCAGACTGCGCGGCCAGTTCGCCACCGGCACGATCGCGCCGATCACCTCGGGCGTCACCGTCAACGACAACAAGTGGCACCACGTGGTGCTCTCCGCGATGGCCAACACCCAGACCATGTACCTCGACGGGGTCAAGGTCGGTGACCTGGCCGGGCAGCCGATCGAGCACTCGCTGCTGACCTTCAACCAGGCCGGCCTCGCCTCGGCGACATCGCCCACCTCATGGCCGGCCTGGGGCAGCACCGTCCAGCGCTACTTCGCCGGAACGATCGACGAGATCGCCGTCTACTCCCACCCCATCGGCCCGGACACCGCCAAGGCGCACTTCCAGTACGCCAAGCCGGCCGCCCAGCAGCTGACCCGGGTCACCCTGCCCAGCGGCCGGGTCGCCACCGAGGTCGAGTACGACACGGCCACCGACCGGGTCAAGGAGTACACCGACGACAACGGCGGAACCTGGAAGGTGGGCCAGCCCACCGTCTACGGCGGCGACACCGACCTGCGCCGCAGCGTCCAGGTCCTCGACCCGGCCAACCGCCCCTACCTGTACGAGTACGACGCGCTCGCCGGTCGGCTGCTGCGCTCCGGCACCCCGCTCGGGCTGGAGACCCGCGAGGAGGACCGGCCCGGGCAGGCCAGCCCGACGCCGACCCCTCCGCCGACCGAGGTCTGCACCCAGCCCGACCCGAACGACCCGGCCTTCTGCACCGTGATCCCCGGCGACGCCGGTGGGCCGATCTTCGTGCGGCACCCGTTGGACGGCATGGCCATCCGCTCGTTCTCCTACGACGACGACGGCCAGCAGAGCAAGGTCACCAACGAGAACGGTGACTCGGTGGAGATGACGTACGACAGCAGGGGCCGTCTCGCCACCCGCAAGAGCTGCCGTACCCCCACCCAGTGCTTCACGAACTACTACACCTACCCGGCCTCCATCACCGACCCGTTCGACCCGTTGATCGACCTGGCGGTGGAGCAGCGCGACGGCCGCTCCACCGGCCCGACCGACACCAACTTCCTGACCACCTTCACCTACCGCCCGCGCACCGGTCAGCTGCTCACCCAGACCAACCCGGACGGCAGCAAGGTCACCCACACCTACACCAGCGGCGGTGAGGCCACCGTCAACGGCATCCCCCCGTCCGGGTTGCTGGCCAGCAGCATCACCAACGCGCAGACCAAGGCCACCACCTACACGTACTACGCCAACGGTGACCTGTACCGGGTGACCGAGCCGTCCGGGCTGGTGACCGAGTACACCTACGACGCGCTCGGCCGACGGATCACCGAGAAGGTCACCTCCGACACCTATCCCGCAGGCGTCACCACCACGATCACCTACGACGGGCACTCCCGGGTCGCCACCGTCACCGGCCCGGTCACCACCGACGCCGTCGGCGGCAAGCAGCACCAGAGCCGGACGGTCAACGAGTACGACGCCGACGGCAACCCCACCAAGGTCACCGTCTCCGACCTGCTCGGTGGCGACCCCGAGCGGGTCACCAGCACCGATTACGACGACGAGGGCCGGCCGGTCCGGGTCGTCGACCCGGAGGGCAACGAGACCAGCTACGGGTACGACCGGTTCGGCAACAAGACGACCATGACCGACGCCAACGGCAACCGCTACGACTGGGCGTACACCGCGCAGAACAAGGTGGCCGAGGTGCGGCTGCGGGACTGGCGTAGCGACCCGGCCGGCACCCCCGGCACGGGCACCGGCGACTACCTGGTCCTGCACTCCTACTCGTACGACTTCGCCGGGCGGCTCGCCAGCGACACCGACGCCATGGGCCGGCGACTGGAGTACCTGTACTACCGCGACGACCTCCTTCACAAGATCACCCTGAAGGACTTCCGTAATCCCGACGGCTCCAAGCGCGACTACGTCGTGGAGGAGAACACCTACGACGGCGCCGGCAACGTGACCCGCAAGGTCGGCGCCAACGGCACCCAGGTCACCGACCACACGCCGGACAAGACCGGCAAGGTGAAGAGCACCGTGCTGGACCCCACCGGGGTGCGTCGGTCCAGCACCTTCACCTACGACTACAACGGCAACGTCAAGCAGGTCGTCCGCTCCGGCAACTCGTCGAACCTGAACTGGGAGGTGCTGGCTTCCTCCGAGGTCGTCGACTACACCTACGACGACGCCGGCAACGTGCTCACCGAGAAGGTCACCGGCAGCAGCAACACCCGGGTGACGAGCTACACGTACGACAGGCGCGGCCTGCGTACCTCGGTCACCGACCCGCGCGGCAACGTCTCCGGCGCCGACAAGGCCACGTTCACCAGCACCTTCCGCTACGACGAACTCGGACGCCAGATCGGGCAGAGCGGCCCGACCGTGCTGGCCGAGAGCGGCGGCACCACGGCCGTCTCCACCAACCCGACCAGCTCGGTCGGCTACAACACCTTCGGCGAGCAGGTCGCCGTCAGGGACCCGCTCGGGCGGGTCTCCACCTCGGAGTACGACAAGCTCGGCCGGGTGGTGCGCAGCCTCGCGCCGACGTACCAGGCTCCCGGGGTGTCCCAGACGGTGACACCCGAGCACAAGCGCCGCTACGACGCCCTGGGCAACGTGCTGGAGGAGACCGACCCGGCGGGCACCACCAGCTACACGTACGACCAGCTCAACCGGCTCACCGTCCGGGACGAGCCGTCGAAGACCAACGACGACCGCGCGCTCACCCGCTACACGTACACCCGTACCGGCGAGGTCCTCTCGGTCACCGGCCCGACCGGCGCCCGGGTCGAGTCGACCTACGACGACCTCGACCGGCAGGTCACCCAGACCGTCGTCGAGCGCCGGCCGACCACCCGCAACCTGGTCAGCAGGCTCGCCTACGACGACGCGGGCAACCTGACATCGTCGTCGTCCCCGACCGGCGCGACCACCGTCAACACCTTCAACGGGGCCGGCGACATCACCCGCAGCACCGCGCCGACCGGCGTGGCCACGATCTTCGGGTACGACTTCGCCGGCCGCCAGGTCCGGGTCTCCGACGGCCTCGGCCGCACCACCCGCATCGGGTACGACCAGTTCGGCAACCGCACCAGCACGATGAACCTCAAGGCCGACGGCACGGTCCTGCGCACCCAGAGCTACGGCTACGACGTGGCCGGCAACATGACCTCGTCGAAGGACCCCTACAACACCGTCACCACCTACGAGTACGACGCGGCGGACCAACTCGTCAAGCAGGTCGAGCCGACCGACGCCGACCCGATCACCACCACGTTCGGGTACGACGCCGCCGGCAACCGGACCCGCTACACCGACGGCCGCAACAACTCCACCATCTACACGTACAACACCCTGGGCCTGCCGGAGTCGGCTATCGAGCCGTCCACGGCGAGCCACCCGAGCGCCGCGGACCGGACCTGGACCGTCGCGTACGACGCCGACGGCAACGCGGTGCGGCTCAGCGCCCCGGGTGGGGTGAGCCGCACGCGGACCTACGACGCGGCAGGTCGACTGACCGTGGAGACCGGCTCCGGGGGCGACACCCCGACCGCGACCCGCACCCTGGACTACGACCAGGACGGTCGGTTGACAAGCGTCAACGCCCCCGGCGGCAGCAACACGTACAACTGGAACGACAGGGGTGGTCTGCTGTCCACCGCCGGCCCGTCCGGCACGGCGAGCTTTGGCTACGACGACGACGGCCAGGTGGCCACCCGTACGGACCTGACCGGCACGGCCACCTTCGCCTACGTCAAGGGCCGCCTCGACACGCTCACCGACAGCATCACGGGCCAGCAGCAGAAGTTGGACTACGACGCCGCCGGTGACGTCAAGACCGTCGACTACGGCGCCGGCCGAGTCCGCACCTTCGGGTACGACGACTACGGGCGGGTCGCCAGCGACGTGCTGCGCAACGCCGGTGGTCAGACGGTGGCGTCGGTCACCTACGGCTTCGACCTGAACGGCCACCTCACCAGCAAGAACACCACCGGCACCGCCGGCGCCGGCGCCAACACCTACGACTACGACAAGGCCGGAAGGCTGAAGTCCTGGACCAGCCCGGCCGGGACCGTCACGTACGCCTGGGACGCCAGCGGCAACCGGGTCCGGGCCGGGTCCAAGACGGCGACCTTCGACGAACGCAACCGGCTGCTCTCCGACGGCGACTACACCTACGCGTACACCGCGCGGGGAACGCTGAGGACCCGCACCAGCTCGGGGCTTGCGGAGCAGTTCTCGTTCGACGCGTTCGACCGGCTCACCGGGGCGCAGGACCAGACCTACACCTACGACGGCCTGGACCGGGTGGCGTCCCGCACCGGCAACTCCTTCGTCTACGCCGGCCTGGGCGACGAGGTGGTGCACGACGGGTACGAGTACTACGGCCGGGGCCCGAACGACGAACTGCTCGCCACCGCCCAGGGCGCGGACAAGCGACTGTCGTTGACCGACGCCCACGGTGACGTGGTGGCGGCCATCAACCCGGCCGACACCCAGCTGTCCACGCTCAACGACTCGACCGCGTACGACCCGTTCGGCAAGAAGATAACCAGCACCGGCAGCACCAGCCGGTTGGGCTTCCAGGGGGACTGGACCGACCCGGCCACCGGGCAGGTCGACATGGGCGCCCGGTGGTACCAACCCGGCACCGGCACGTTCACCTCGCGCGACAGCGTCAACTACACCACCGGCGACTCGATCCTGGCCAACCGCTACACCTACGGTGCTGGCGCCCCGCTGGACTTCGACGACCCGGACGGCCACTGGCCGCGTTGGATGAAGCGCGCCGCGAGCGCGGTGAGCAACACCGTCTCCAACGTGGTCAGCGGCGCGAGCACGGCGTTCAACTACGCCAGGAACTTCGTGTCCACCGTTGCTCACTACGCCTGGTCCGGCCTCAAGGCTGTCGGCCGAGCGATCTCCAGCACCGCGAAGTGGATCGGCGAGAAGACCATGAACGCCGTCCGCTACGTCGGCTCGAAGATCCAGTCCGGGCTCAACCAACTCTCCCGCGCTGCCGACTGGGCGAAACAGCAGGCAAGAGTCGTCGCGCAACGTATCTACCAGGCGAAGGTCGCGGTGACCAACGCCGCGAAGTCGGCCATCAAACAAGCGGTCAAGTTCACCAAGCTGCCGGTGATCCAGGCCCTGACGAAGCCGCTCATCACGCTCGGCAAGGTGGTCTCCACCGGCTTCAAGATGGCGGCGAGCGTCGTCGCGGTCACCACAATGGCCATTCAAGACCCACAGAAGTTCAAACAGAACCTCTGGCTGGCGGCCGCCCAGAAACTGGCGCCGCTCGTCGAGGGCGCCGAGAAGATATGGGACAAGGCCACCCAGTTCGTCGACGAACACGCCGCCGAGATCGCCGGCTTCGCCGTCGGTGCCGTCGTCGGCCTGGGCTGCGGCGCGGCAATCGGCTGGACCGGCGTCGGAGCGGTGGCCTGCGGAGCACTCGCCGGAGCGGTCGGCTCGGCGGTCACCGGCTACATGGACGGCAAGCGCGGCTGGGACCTCGCCGGCGCCACCGCGATGGGCGGGCTCACCGGTGCCATCGGTGGGGCACTTGGCTCGATCGGCGGCCAGGCGTTGGGTGCCGGTATTCGTGGTTTGGGCGGCGGCCTGCGCTCAGCCGGCAACAAGGCGCTGGGCGCGGGTCTGGATGAGGCACGCGCGATCGCTACCGGAGCCCGGGACGTTGGGCGAAAGCTTCTTGGAGGGTGCACCAACAGCTTCGTCGGTGAGACCCGGGTTCTCATGGCGGACGGCAGTTCCAAGCGAATTGATCAGGTACGCATCGGCGACAAGGTTCTCGCCACTGATCCGACGAGCGGCCGCGTCGAGGAACACGCCGTTACCGCGCTCATCGTCGGAACAGGCAGCAAGAATCTGGTGGAGATCACCGTCGACACCGACGGCAGGCAGGGTGACAGCGAGGCGAAGCTGACCTCGACGGGCGGGCACCCGTTCTGGATCGCTGATCAGAAGCGTTGGGTCGAGGCCGCCGATTTGGTGAGCGGCTACGTCTTCGAGACTGCTGATCACCGGCCAGCGTCTGTCGTTACCACTCGAAAGTGGACCGCGTACCACCAGGTCTACAACCTCACCGTCGACAGCCTCCATACCTACCATGTTCTGGCTGGTAGTACCCCAGTCCTCGTTCACAACGCCGGCTCTACCTGTGCGGTACACGGTGGGCCGACGAGCATACCGAACCGAAATCTCCGCGAGCCGCAGCAATGCACCTGTCCAGGGGGGCGAGAGCCCTCAGGCGATCTTGCCGCTGGGCTTGACGAGGGTGCACCTGAGACGGCTAATAGGCGTATCACGTTCGCCGATGAGTTGACCAGGCGGCAGTCGAATCACGCGGCGATCGCCAATGGTTTCAAGGGAGTGGTGGACGCGGTCAAGATAGCGGGAACGGATCCGATAGGTGCTGGCCTGATTCTTGTTGTTGGCGTTTGGGCGAGGATTAAGAGCAGCCTTTAGGGGGCGAGGTGGTCATGAGCGAGTCGATTCTGTTGGTGCTTGCGGTGGTGGTTGTTGTTGCTGGTCTGGTTGCCGGCGGATTGCAGTGGCGCGCGCGTAGGCGCAAAGCGCGGTTCGCCAATGACCCGAAAGCTCGGCAACGCGAGGCGCGCAGGGCTATCGAAGAGATGGCCAAAAAGCGTCGCGGGAAGAAGGGAACGATTCGTGGTGAAGGTGGGGGAGGGAATAACCGGACTGCTCAAGAAGCTGGATTCGGAACGGATTTCTCGGGGGGTATCTAACCGCCCGTGAATTGGTGCCCCCGCAGGGGTGCTAGCCCCAACCGAACTCCTTGTCCGTGCTTTGACAACTAAGATTCGGTGGAGGGCCTTTCGGTAATGAGTTGATGCGGTGCTGGCTGTTCGGATAATCGTGAATCAAGAACGGGGTATACATTGAGAAATGAGCGACAAGCACTGCGGGCCATACTGGCCGTGCTGCTTATTGTTTCATCGACCGGAATCATGCTGCTCGGGACGGATTCGACCGCGCGCGCTGACGCTGCCGGCCGAGGTGGTGACTTCGTACCGGTTGACAGCGTGACCCTGCTGGACACCCGCGACGGCACCGGCGGCACCACAGGTGTTCGGGGTGCCAAGTCCGTCACCACGTTCAACGCAATCGGCGTCGGTGGTGTCCCGAGCAGCGGGGTCAGCGCGTTGATGGTGGACGTGACGGCGATCCAGCCGACCGCCAACACCTTTCTGAGCATCTACCCGGACCTGACGACGGTCAGCGCCTCGGCCATGAACGCCTCGATCGGCGAGGTCATGACCAACTCGGCGGTGGTCAAGCCCGGTACCAACGGCAAGCTCGCGGTGTCCAACGCGGGCGGCAACGTGCACATCCGGGTGGACCTGGTCGGCTACTTCACCAGCGCCACCGGTAGCACGGGCTCCGGCTTCGTGCCGGTGGACGCCATCCGGGTGGTCGACAGCCGGAGCGGGCTGGGGATCGCCGCCGGCACCATGCCGACGCGGGGAACGCGTACCGCGAACATCTCCGGCGGTGGGCTGGTGCCCGCATCCGCGACGGCGGTCATGCTGGACGTCGTGGTGATCGGCGCGACAGGTAACGGTTGGTTGACCGTCGGGTCGAGCGCGACCGCGGAGACCGGCATCGACTATGCCAAGGGCAACACGTCGATGGGGGCGGTGGTCAAGCTGAACCCCGGCGGCGGGGGCGCGGTGATACTGGAGAATCGCGGGCCGGCCGTGCATGTCGCCATCACCGTCCAGGGCTACTGGACCGGCAACCCCACCACCGGTGCCGGTCTGCGCCCGGTGCCGGCGACCACCCTGCACGACAGCCGTCTTCCCAGCGGCGCCCAGCCGGTGCCCGCTGGCGGCACCGTCGACGTCGCGGTGGCGGGCACCAACGGCCTGCCGACCCGGGGCATCGCCGCCGCCGTCCTCAACGTGCACGCGGTCGCCCCGACGTCCGGCGGATACTTCACCGTCACGCCGCTGGGCAGCGCCGCGAACATCATGTCGACCACCAACTTCACCGCCGGGCACGTCGCCCGCTCCAGCATCATGGTGACCAAGCTGGGCACCGAGGGGAAGGTACGGATCAAGAACGCCAGCAGTGGGACCGTGCACGTCGTGGTCGACCTGCAGGGCTGGTTCGCCGACCCGATGCCGTTCCTGCCGGTGGCGTCCTTCTCTCGCTCGGCGGCACTGCAGGGACAGCCGAGCGAAGGCAGTGCGGTAGGGACCGTCGTCTACGCCCACACCGACAACACCGGTCAGGTGCGGGTCGTCCACCAGTCGAACCCCGATGACTTCAGCAGCTTCCAGCACATCCCGCTGTTCGGCGCGGAGGCCTTTACCGGGCAGCCCTCGCTCAACGTGTTGAGCGCCACCAAGCAGATGCAGATCAGCGCCCTGCACACCACGGGCACGGTCTGGGCCGGTGCCCAGACGGCGGCGAACGCCGCGACCTGGGGGACGACCGGAAGCCTCGGCGCGACCATGGCGGCACCGCCGACCGCTGTCACCCTCGCCAACGGCGTGAGCGTGATCTTCGGCGTGGACGTCGATGGTGTTCTGTGGCACTACCGCCAGACCGGAACCACCGCGTCGTGGAAGAGCCTGGGTGACGTCGACCTCGCCGGTGGGCTCGCCACTGTCGACCTTGGCACCGGGGGGATCCAGTTGGTCGCCACCACCAGCACCGGCACCATCAAGACCGCTGTCTACTCGACCGATGGCGCCCTCACCGGGTGGACCGACCTGGGCGGGAACGTGACAGGCGTGCCTGCCGCGTTCCTCATCCAGGGCCCGCGTAGCGCGGTGGTGGCGCGTGCGGCCGATGGTTCCCTGGTCCTGAAGAAGCAGGAACTGGGCGGGGCCTGGCCGACCGCCTGGCAGACGGTGGGGACGTTCACCGCCGCCGGATCGCCGGCCGCCATCGTCGACCCGGCTCTGGGCCGGATCGTTGTCGTCGCTCGCGGCAGCGACAACGAGATGTACCGGGTGTACGAGGCCGAGCAGGGCTCGGGCACCTGGGGTGAGTGGCTGCGCCTGTACGAGAACCCCAGCGACCCGACCGCTGCCACGGCCGCCACCGATCCGACCATCGCGCCGATCCAGAACTCCGCCGGAATCGGGTTCGTGGTGGTCTACCGCAACCGGAACAACACCACCATCGCGCTGGACCGGCGGTTCGCCGCCCCCGGCGGAATGGCGGCAGCGAAGGTCAGCCCGTCGGCGGTCAGCTTCACCGCACACCTGATCCCCACGCCGAAGTCCTGAGCCTCGGCACCGTCAGCCCGGGGGCCCTCGTCCACGTGACGGAGGCCCCCGGGTCGTCGTTCACCGGCTCGGCGTCAGCCTCCCTAGACTGGGCCGATGAGCGTTGGCGCCGACGGTCGGGGGATGGCCGAGCTGGCGGCCCTGTTGGCCGACGGCACCCGCGCCGGGATGTGCGTGGCGCTGCTCGACGGTCGGGCCTGGACCGCCGGCGAACTGGCCCGGCGCGCCGGGGTCGCCCCGTCGACGGCGAGCGACCACCTCACCCGGCTCGTCCAGGGCGGGCTGCTCGTCGAGGAACGGCAGGGCCGGCACCGCTACCTGCGGCTGGCCGGGCCGTCGGTGGCCCAGCTGATCGAGGACCTGGCCGGGTACGCCCCGCCCACGCCCACCCCGACCGGGTCGCTGCGCGCGGCGACCGTCACCGCCTCCCTGGCGTACGCCAGGACCTGCTACGACCACCTCGCCGGACGGCTCGGTGTGCTGATGTACGACGCGCTGCTGCGCGAGCGCCGGCTCGACAGGTCCGGCGGGTTGACGCTGACGCCCGACGGGTGGGCCTGGGTGACCGGGTTGGGCGTACCCGTGGCGGTGCTGCGTGCCGCCCGCCGCCCGGTGGTCCGCGACTGCCTCGACTGGACCGAACGCCGCCCGCACCTCGCCGGGGCGCTCGGCGCGGCGCTGTGCCGCCACTTCACCGACCTGGGTTGGATCAGCCAGGGCACCGGCCGCGCCGTCCGTCTCACCGCCCACGGCCGCCCTGGGCTGGCCGCCGCCCTGGCCATCCCCGAGCACACCCTCGACCCGCCGGCGGCGCCTGCGGCCACGAGCGGCCGCGCCTGACCAGCGATCACGGCGGGATCGTTCGGTCCGGGGCGAACGGTTCGCGCCCTACCGTCGGGCGGTGACTGACAACTGGCCCGTTATCGCGCCCGCCCCGGGAACACCCACGTGTGGGCCGCCCTCGTTCGAGCCGGAGCGCGGTTGGTGGGTGACCCGGCACGCCGACGTGCTGGCGGCGCTGACCAACCCGGCGTTCCAGGTGGCGTCCGTCCACAATGGTCCGCCTGGCACCCTCGCGTGGCTGCGCGCCACGGTCAGCCGGTTCAGCCCGCCCGAGCGGCACGCCGAGCGTCGGGCGGTCGCGGTGGCGGCGCTGGTCCCGCTCGATCCTGACGAGCTGCGAGATGACGCGGCACAGCTGACCGGGGCCGTCCTCGACCGCGCCGGCGACCGCGTCGACGTGATGCGGGACCTGGCCCGGCCGGTGCCGCTGCGGGTGTTGGCCGATCGCCTCGGCTTCGCTGATCCGGCAGCCGCCGGGACGGCGGCCGCGGTCGTCGCTGCGGCGTACCTCCCGGGGGTGGAACCGGCGTCGGCCACGCGGGCCGACCAGGCGGTCGCGGCGCTGCTGGCGCTCGCGCCGCCGGGTCCGCCGGAGGTACGGGCGAACCTGATCGGCCTGCTGGTCCAGGCGTGCGACGCGACGGCCGGCCTGATCGGCGCCGCCGCCCATCACCTGCTGCCCCCGGGTGGCGCGCCGACCACGGCACGAACCGCCGACCTGCTGGCCGAGGTGCTGCGCCTCGACCCGCCGGTCCGGGCCACCCGACGGGTCACCGTCGACCGGGTGCGCCTGGGCGGGCGCAACCTCCCGAAGGGTAGCCCGGTGCTGCTGCGCTTCGACGCGGCCAACCGTGACCCGCAGGTGTTTCCCGAGCCGGCGACGTTCCAGCCCGGTCGGCCCGGTGCCGGGCTGTTGACCTTCGGGACGGGGGAGCGGGGCTGCCCCGGCGACCGGCACGCCCTGGCGCTGGCCAGCGGGGTGCTCGACGTGCTGCGGGAGCGCTGCCGGCGCGGCCCGAACCCGTTGCGGCACGAACCGCACCCGACCCTGCGGGTGCCGACGAGTCTGGAGGTGAGCGCCCGATGACCGACAGTCGTGCCGCGTTCCACGCCCTGCACCGCGCCGGCCGCCCACTGCTGTTGCCCAACGCGTGGGACCACGCCTCGGCCGCAGCGCTCGCCGCAGGTGGGTATCCGGCCCTCGGCACCACAAGCCTCGGGGTCGCCGCGACCGCCGGCCTGCCCGACGGCGTGGCGGCCACCGCGGGGGAGACCCTCGCCCTGGCCCGCCGACTGGCTGGGCTGCCGGTGCTGCTCAGCGTGGACGTGGAGGGCGGGTTCAGCGACGACCCGGCGGAGGTCGCCGAGTACGTGGCGGAGTTGGCCGGTCTCGGCGTGGTCGGGGTCAACCTGGAGGACGGTCGCGCCGATGGGACCCTCGCCGACACCGAGGTCATCGCTGCCAAGGTCGCAGCGGTGAAGGCGGCGGTGCCGGAGCTGTTCGTCAACGCCCGCACCGACACATGGTGGCTCGGGGTGGACGACCCGCTGCCGCAGACCCTCGCTCGCGCTCACGCCTACCGGCTGGCCGGTGCCGACGGGATCTTCGTGCCCGGGACCGTCGACCTGGCCATCCTGCGCGTCCTCACCGAGCGGATCGACGCTCCGGTGAACGCGCTGTACCAGCCGGGCGGGCCGGGGCTGACCGAGCTGGGCAGGGCCGGGGTGGCCCGGGTCAGCACCGGCTCGCTGCTGTTCCGGGTCGCGCTGGGCGCCGCCCTCGCCGCAGCCGACGCCGTCCGCCTCGGCGGGCTCGCCGCACCGACGGGACTGCCGTCGTACGCCGAGGTGCAGGCCCTGGTACCGGCGGACGGCGACTGACGTGCTCCCGGCCGCCATCGGCGACTGATCTGCTCCCGGCCGCCCTCGGCGGCGGGCCCGAGCCGGGTGGGAGGGCGTGCGTCAACGAGGGCTGTCGGCCGGCGCCATCTGCTGTTCGGTGCCTATGGAGCTGAATCGTTCACGACATCAGCTCCAAAGGCAGCGCGTCCACCCTTCGGTCCCTGCCGCCTCGGCGGCACACCAGCGTGACCGCTGGCGGCTGCCCCAGCACCGCGCGTAGCCGACGTCCCGCACCCTTCGAGGGGAGATAGGAGGAATGTTCGGTCCGTTCCGGTCAGGATGATTACGGTGTGTTTCAGGGCGAACCACCCCGTGCCGTGACCGGAGAAAGGGACCCGTCATGCGAGTGCCCAGCCGTAGCCCGGGACAGCAGCCCGGCTCGCCTCCGTCGCGCACCGCTCCGGCCCGCCGTCGACCCTCCGGCACGACTCCTCGTCGCGTCCCCGCCCCCGCACCCGACCTGCCCGCGTACCGCGCGGCCGTCGCCGAGCTGCTGGTCGAGGTCGGCGCCCTGGCCGACGCGGCGAGCACCCGGGCACGGCAGGTGCTCATCGACCAGCGGCTGCGCGAGCCGGCGCTCGCCGCGGTCCTCGACGCCACCCCGCAAGGGCTGATCGGCGCGCGCGAGACGCTGCTGCTGGAGATGGCCCGCTACCAGCCGAACGACCGCACCTCGGCGCGGGACCTCAGCGCGCTGGTCCGGATCTACCTGCTCTCCCGCATCGACGTGCTGTGGTGGCAGGACGCCCCGACCTTCGTCACCGACGACCAGGTCAACGGCAGTGCCGATCTTGTCGACCTGGAGTGGCTGCGTCGCCGCGACCTGCTGCGGTTCCGCTACCAGGAGCAGCCCGCCACGATGCTGGGCCGGGCCGCGCGGGGGTTGCGGCGCCGGCTGCGGCCCGACGCCACCCCGCACACCGCGGGGCTGCTGTTCCGTCGCGCCCGGCGCGAGGTGGTGGCGCTGCTCAACGACATCGGACGCGAGTTCGCCGCCGTCGCGCCGCCGGCCACCCCGCCGCTCTGGGTGACCAGCCTGGTCCGCAGCGCCGAACACCAGTACCGGCTGCGCCGCCTGGGCTACGCGGCGATGCTGCCCAGTGGGCACTGCCTCGGCTACTCCGTCGATGTCGAACTGGCCTGGTTCGAGCGTTTCGGCGCGCGAGACGCCCTGGCGGAGCTGCTGCTGAGCCGGCAGGAGGCCGGTGAGCTGAACGTGATCGACGAGGGGCAGGCCTGGCACCTGTGTCTCGCACCCACCGCCCGGCGACGCCTACGCCGGGCGTACGAGGCTGAGATGGGGGTGTGAGCCGGTGTGCGGCATCGCGTTGAGCATCGGCCCCGAGGCGGACCCGGCGACCTTCCGGCGCATGCTCGCCGCGCTGGCCCCGCGCGGTGAGGTCACCGAGACCCGGTCCGAGAACGGGCTGCTCACCGGCACCCGCCGGCTGCGGATCGTGGACCGGGACCGGGCGGTGCAACCGTGGACGTCGACCGACGAGCGCTGGCTGCTCTGCTTCAACGGTGAGATCTTCAACTACCGGGAGTTGCGGGCGCAGCTGACCCGCCTGGGGCAGGCCTTCCGCACCGAGAGCGACACCGAGGTGCTGCTCGCCGCGTTCCAGCAGTGGGGCGAGACGGCGGTGACCCGGCTCCGCGGCGAGTACGCCTTCGCCATCGTCGAACGGGCCACCGGCCGGGCGTACCTGGCCCGCGACCCGCTCGGTGTGAAGCCGCTCTACTGGTCGCGTCGGCCCGGCTGCCTGCACCTCGCATCCGAGGTCAAGGCGCTCGTCGGGCACGGCACCCCGATCGCCGAGGTGCCGCCCGGGCACCACGGCTGGGCGGAGGCGGACGGGCACGTGCGACTGAGCCCGTACGTCGACCTGCTCACCATCGGCGACGGCCTGCCGGTCATCGACGACCCGGACGAGGCGGCGCTGCTGGTCCGCGCCGCGCTCAGCGACGCGATCCGGATGCGGGTGGAGACCGACCTGACCGTCGGGGTGGTGCTCTCCGGTGGCCTGGACAGCTCCTTGACGCTGCGGCAGGTGCGGGACATCCACCCGGACTGCGTCGCGGTGACGGTCGGCGTGGCGGACAGCCCCGACGTGGCGTACGCCCGGCGGCTCGCCGCGGACCTCGACGTGCCGCACGTGGTGGTCGAGTTGCGTCCGCGCGACATCCGGCTCGCCGACGTCCGCGAGGCCATCCGGATCTCCGAGTTGACCGAGTACGGCGACATCATCAACGCCGTCGTCTCGGTGCCGATCTTCCGGCGGCTCCGCGACCTGGGCATCAAGGTGGTGCTGACCGGCGACGGCTCCGACGAACTGTTCGGCGGGTACCGGATGTACCACCAGGTCGGCCCGGCGGCGGCCCGCCGGCTGTTCCTGCACCGGATCCGTAACCTGTGCCGCACCGAGTTGCAGCGGGTCGACCGGGCCGCCATGGCGCACGGCGTGGAGGCCCGGGTGCCGTTCCTCGACCTCAGCGTGGTGGAGCTGGCGATGCGGCTGCCGGTGGACCTGAAGCTGCGCCACGGGCAGGAGAAGTGGATCGTCCGGCGGGCGTTCGCCGACGTGCTGCCCGACTACGTCGTCCGTCGTCCGAAGAACCCGATGTCGTACTCCTCGGGGCTGCACGAGCGGGTCCGGCTGTACAAGCCGCTCTTCGCCCGGCTGCACCGCTCCTTCGGCTACGAACTGCAGGAGCCGGTGCGCCGGGACTTCGACACCGTGCTGAGCCGCTGCGGCAACGACCTGGACCGGGCCATCGCCGATGGGCTGACCCGACCGGACTACACGGTCCTGGAACACGCCCGTGACCTGGTCGGCGCGGCCAAGTGGAACGCCGCCCCGATGGTCCGCCGGCTGGTCGGCCCGCGCCCGGCCCGCCGCTGACGGCCGCGCGCCCGGGAGGTGTCAGGTCACCAGCAGCAGCGCGCCGACCGCGGCGAGCGTTCCGGTGACCGCGAGCAGGGTGCTGGTCAGCACGAACCGGGTCACCGGCACCGCCACCCCGGCAGCCCGGCAGCGCTCGAACCACAGCAGGGTGGCAAGCGACGCCCAGGGAGCGGCCAGCGGGCCGACGTTGGTGCCGATCAGCAGGGCCAGCAGGCGGGTGTGGTCGGCGGTGGGCAGCACCGACTCGCCGGCCAGGTAGGCGGGCAGGTTGTTCACCGCGTTGGCGAGCAGGGCTCCGGTGCCCCCCGCGCGGAGGGCGCCCAGCGCGCCACCGTCGACGCCGAGCAGGGTGCCGACCACGTCGTCCAGCCCGTGCCGGCCGAGGGTCTGCACCACCAGGAACAGGCCGGTCACGAAGAACAGCAGGCGTACCGGGACCAGCCCGGGGCGCAGCGTGGCGGGGGAGCGGACGAGGAAACCGACGACCACCAACGCGGCCGCGACGGTGGAGGCGAGCCCGATCTCCACGCCGGCGAGGATGCCGGCGACGAAGATCAAACAGCCGGCGAGCGCCGTACGGTGCAGCACCGGGTCGGCGGGCTGGTGCCGGGTCGGCGGGACGAAACGCCCACCGGCCGGCCGCTCCCGCCGCCACCACCCGAACCAGAGCAGGGCCATGGTGACCGCCACGGCGGCGACCTGCGGCAACGCCATCCGGGCCGCGTACGCCAGGGGCGCCAGCCCGACCCGGTCGGCGGCGAGCAGGTTGGTCAGGTTCGACACCGGCAACAGCAGGCTCGCGGTGTTCGCCAACCAGACCGTGGTGACGGCGAGCGGGGCGGCGGGGATCCGCAGGTTGCGGGCCAGCGCGAGCAGCACCGGGGTGAGCAGCACGGCGGTGGTGTCGAGGTTGAGCACGAGGGTGGTCAGCGTGGCCAGGCCACCGCAGAGCAGGAAGAGTGCGGCCCAACTGCCCCGGGAGGCGATGGCCAGTCGGCTGGCCAGCACGTCGAACACGCCGGCCACGGCGGTCAGCTCGGCGAGCACGATCACGGTGCCGAGGAACAGCAGCAGCGGCAGGATCCGGTGCAGGGTGGCGGTGGTCTCGGCGCGGGGGAGCAGCCCGCTCAGCGCGCAGGCCGCGCCGACAATGGCGAGGACGGCCGCCACCACGTCCAGCGGGTGGGGCCGCCAGCGCGTGGTCGGTTCGGGCGGGGCGGCGACTGTCACATCTGTTCACGGTGGCACAGCCCCTGGCCAGCCGGTCCGCAACCCCCGTCCTGGTGACGGGCCCCACCGTTTAGGGCCGGGCCCAGGCGCGGGCCGGGCCCGGCCCCCGTGGATCGGGGACCGGGCCCGGTGTCGTACGCGGTGCCTACCAGCCCAGGTAGCTGGGCTGGGTCTGCACGTTGAGCTCCTGGTAACGGGTCAGCTTGGCCGTCCAGGTACGCCAGTCGTTCAGCTCCAGGACGTCCAGGCCCTTCACCATGTCGTTGGAGTAGATGTGGCCGTTGTAGTAGTACGCGGACCAGGTGCCACCGCCGACGGGCGTGTCGGCGGAGAGCGGGCCGCGCTCCCAGAAGGCGATCTCCTTCGGGTTGGCCGAGTCGGTGAAGTCGAACACCGAGATGCCACCCTGGTACCACGCCTGGACCATGATGTCCTTGCCGAGCACCGGGATCAGCGAGCCGTTGTGCGCCACGCAGTTCTCGGTGTCGGCGTTCGCCCGCGGGATCTTGTAGTAGCTGCGGAAGGCCATCGTCCGGGCGTTGCCACGGCCGGCGATGTCGTAGATGGCGTCCGCGCCGCGGTTCGGGCCGACGGCCTCGTTGCAGGTCGCCGCCCCGCCACCACCCAGCTCGTCGGTGAAGATCACCTTGGTGCCGGAGTTGTTGAAGGTGGCCGAGTGCCAGAACGCGAAGTTGACCTCGTCCCGGACCCGGTTGATGACGCGGGGTGCCTCGCGGTTCTTGATGTCGAGCAGGATGCCGTCACCCATGCAGGCGCCGGCGGCCAGGTCCTTCGACGGGTAGGCGGTGATGTCGTGGCAACCGGTGGTCGCCGAGCCGGTCTCGCTGCCGGGGAAGCCACCGTCCGGGAAGAGGTTCGGCGTCGCGACCACTGCCGCGTCGGTCGGCTTCTTCACCGGCACCTTGATGATGGAGATGGAGTCGTGCGGCGGCTGGCAGTCCGGGAATTCGGCCCGCGGGCTGTACGAGGAGACGTACAGGTAGACGGCCTTGCGGTCCTTGCCCGGCACCAACGTGTGGGTGTGTGAGCCGCAGGCCGTCTCGACGGACTTGATGTAGCGCGGGTTGGCCTTGTCCTTGATGTCGAAGACCTTGATGCCCTCCCACGAGTCCTTCACGTTCGCTCCCTGCGTGGTGCTGTTGCAGGAGTCGTCGCTGCGGGACGAGTCGGTGGAGAGGAAGAGCAGGTCACCGTGGACGGAGATGTCGTTCTGCGACCCCGGGCAGAGCACCCGGGCCTTGACCGTCGGGGCGCTGGGCCGCGAGATGTCGTAGATGACGAAGCCGTTGTAGTTGCCGGCGAACGCGTACTTGCCCTGGAAGGCGATGTCGCTGTTGGTCGCGTCGAGCGGGGCGACCTTCGGCACGTTCGCGATCTGGCGCAGGTTGGGGCTGCTCACGATCTCGTCGACGCCGGGGATCGTGTTGGTCAGCGCGGGCGCCGGGGCCGCCTGCGGCACCGCCTGGGCGTTGCTCGCCGGGGAGACGAGGGCGCTGGCGACGAGGAGGCCGGTCGTGGCGAGCGCCACGATGCGCAGTTGTCGTAACCGTGGCTTGTGGAGTCTGATCATCGGCGGGGCCCTTCGCAAGGGGGAGACGATGGTTGACACGTTACCGTCAGACGAAGATCGTCGATGTGACCTGGATCACATCAAAGTGAGTTCTTCAATGGATAGCATCGCGATGACCTCGACTGCAGGGAGTGGCCCATGACCAAGCGGCGCGCACGCACCCTCGCGGTCGTCACACTGAGTCTCACGTTGTCACTCGTGGTGTTCCTGGTGATCCATCTTGACGGCGACGCCGGCACGGGCACCGCGCAGCCGGTCTCCGCGCCCGCCACCTCCGCCGCGTCGCCGACCGTCAGCCCCGTCCCCACCGACCTGACCGTCATCGCTCCCGGTCGCCCGGGCGAGACGGCCGCCACCCGCCCGGCGCACGAGGTCCGCGACGCCGGCCCCGCCCCGCACAACTCGCTCGACGTCGTGTTCGTCCAGATGATGATCCCGCACCACGCGCAGGCCCTGGCGATGGCGGAGCTCGCCCCGGACCGGGCCGCCGACCCCGACGTCCGGGCCATCGCCGAGCGGATCCGGGCCAGCCAGGGGCCGGAGATGGGCATGATGCGCGGCTGGCTGCAGACCCGTGGCCTCCCGGCGGAGGTCCAGGGGCACGACCACGGCAGCATGCGCGGGATGCAGTCGCCCGAGGCGATGCGGCAGCTGGCCGCCACCCGGGGCGCGGACTTCGACCGGCTCTTCGTGCGGATGATGACCGAGCACCACCAGGGCGCCATCGAGATGGCCACCAAGCTGCTCACGGTGGGCTCCGACCTGACGCTCAACGAGTTCGCCAACGCCGTCGCCACCGAGCAGACCGTCGAGATCGAGCGTATGCGCGAGCTTCTCGCCTCCTGAGCCGGGCGCGGGGCACGAAGGCCGGGAGTTCCGGCACGTACGCTGGGTGACCGTGAGACGCACCCTGTTCGGTCGCCCGCTGCGCGGCGTCGCCTTCGACGTGGCCGTTGCCGCCCTGGTGGTGCTCGTCTCCCTGACCGCGGCGGTGAACCAGCCGGACGGTTGGGCGGCCACGGCGGTCGGCGTGGCCATGGCGGTGGCGCTGCTGTTCCGCCGCACCCACCCGGGGGCGGTGGCGGTGGCGGTCGCGGTGCTCGCCCTGGTCCAGGTGATCGCCCGGTGGGGTCCGCTCGTCTACGACGTGGCCGTCCTGATCGCGCTCTACAGCGTGGTGAAGTACGGCCGGCGGCTGCGCGACGGCGTCCTTGCCGGCGCGGTCGCGGCCGTCGGCGTGCTGCTGGCCGCCGCGCAGACCCCGGGCGTCATCCAGTGGTGGGTGACCGCGCTGTGGTACGCGCTTGTCACCGGCGCGGTGTGGTTGGTGGCGCTGAACGTGCGGACCCGCCGGCTCTACGTGCTCAGCCTGGAGGAGCGGGCCGCCACGCTTGAACGCGAGCGGGAGGCCGAGTCCCGGGCGGCGGTCGCCCAGGAGCGCACCCGCATCGCCCGCGAGCTGCACGACGTGGTCGCCCACAGCATGGCCGTGATGATCGTCCAGGCGGACGGCGCCCGGTTCATGTTCGACCGGGACCCCGCCCAGGCGCGTGCGGCCGTCAAGGTGGTCGCGGACACCGGCCGGCAGGCGCTCGAGGAGATGCGCCGGCTGGTGGGCGTCCTTCGCGACGCCGACCCCGCCGGCGCGGACGGGGCCGACGGGCTGGCGGTGGCGGCCGACCCCGAGCACCGACGGCTCGCCCTGGCCGAGCTGCCCGACCTGCTGGCCCGGTTCGACGACGCCGGGCTGCGCGTCCGCAGCACCGTCACCGGCACGCCACCGGCGCTGCCGCCCGGCCTGGAGCTGACCGTCTACCGAGTGGTGCAGGAGGCGCTGACCAACGCGCTCAAACACGCCGGGGTGGGCGCCGGCGTCGAGGTCGTCCTGGCGTACACCGCCGAGGCCGTCGTGGTCCGGGTGGTCGACGACGGTCGCGGCCGCCCGCTGGTCAGCCCGACGCCGTCCGGGGGTCACGGCCTGCTCGGCATGCGGGAGCGGGTGACGGTGTACGACGGCAGCCTCACCGCCGGTCCGCGGCTGACCGGGGGCTGGCAGGTCGCGGTTCGGCTGCCGCTACCGTCAGAGCCGGCAACGGAGGTGATCGCGGCATGACGGTCCGGGTGGTGATCGTGGACGACCAGGCGCTGGTCCGCGCCGGGTTCCGAATGGTGTTGGACTCCCAGCCCGACCTGGAGGTCGTCGGGGAGGCGATCGACGGCGCGGACGCCCTGCGGGTGCTCGCCCGCACCGAGGCCGACGTCGTGGTGATGGACATCCGGATGCCCACCATGGACGGGGTGGAGGCGACGCGGCGGCTCTGCGCCGAGCGGCCCGAGGGCGGTCCCCGGGTGCTGGTGCTGACCACCTTCGACACCGAGGCGGACGCGTTCGCGGCGCTGCAGGCCGGGGCGAGTGGCTTCCTGCTCAAGAACGTCCCACCGGAGGAGTTGCTGGCCGCGATCCGGGTGGTGGCCCAGGGCGACTCGGTCGTCGCCCCGTCGATCACCCGGCGGCTGCTGGACCGGTTCGCCGGGCAGCTCGGCGCCGCCCCGAGCGCCGACCCCCGACTCGCGCAACTCACCGACCGGGAACGGGAGGTGCTGCTGCTCGTCGCCCAGGGGCTCTCCAACGCGGAGATCGCCGCCCGGGTGCACGTGGCCGAGGCGACGGTGAAGACCCACGTCGGGCGGATCCTGGCGAAGCTCCAGCTCCGCGACCGGGTCCAGGCGGTGGTTCTGGCGTACGAGAGTGGGCTTGTCACTCCCGGCGGGTGATGCCGCGTACGACCTGGGTCGTAGCGCTCGACGGGGCACCGCGACCTGGGGCGCACGCCTGTCGAGCGCGCAGGTGGAGATCGACAGCCCGGTGCCGGCCATAGCGTCGGAGGGGTCCGATCCGCCGTCTGCACCGGGAGCCCGCATGATCCGCCTGACCCTGCGCTCGTTACGCGCCGAGGCGCTGCGCATGCTGCTCTCGGCGCTCGCCGTCGTTCTCGGCGTCGCGTTCGTCGCCGGCACGATGATCTTCGTTGACGGGATGCGGGCCGGGGCGTACGAGCGGGCCGGCACCTTCGACCGTCACACCGACCTGGGTGTCTACTCGGCCGGCCGCGAGACGTTGCCGCCCAGCCTCGTCGACCGGGTGCGGGCGGTCGACGGGGTGGCCGCCGCCGGCGGTGAGCTGACCAACACCGCAGGCATCGTCGGTGCCGATGGTCGGCCGGTGCTCGGCTTCACCATGCTCGTCGCCATCCCCACCGATGGCGCCCTGCGCTCGTACGACGTGGTGGCCGGCCGGTTGCCGGACCGGGCCGGGGAGGTGGTGCTCGACGCGCCGACGGCCGCCGAGCAGGGCTTCGGGCTCGGCGCAACGGTCCGGGTCGGCGCGACCGGCGGGGCGGCCCGCCCGTACACCCTGGTCGGCACGGTCGACGTGGCCGGCACCGTCCGCGACATCGGCGGTCCGTTCGTCGGCCTGGTCGGGCCGGACGCGTTGGCCCTCACCGGCGAGCGGGGCTACGGCCGGATCATGGTGGCGGCCCGACCGGGCGTCGACGTCGCGGCGCTGAGCGGGAAGGTACGCGCCGTGGCCGGCTCCGAGGCCACCGTGAAGAGTCGCCAGCAGATCCTCGACGAGGCCGTGGCGGAAGCGGTCCGCAACGTCGACCAGTTCCGCATGCTGCTGCTGATCTTCGTGGGAGTCGCGATCGTGGTGGCCGGCTTCGTGATCGCCAACACCTTCGCGATCGTGCTGGCGCAGCGCACCCGACGAACCGCGCTGCTGCGCCTGGTCGGCGCCACCCGGGGACAGGTCTTCCGATCCACCCTGCTGGAGTCGGCCGTGCTGGGGCTCGTCGCCTCCGCGCTCGGCGTACTGCTCGGGGTGGCCCTCGCCGGCGGGATGCGGCTGCTGCTGTCCCGACTGGACATGCCGGTCAGCGGTGGGCTGACCGTGACCGGCTCGACCGTGCTGACCGCCCTGCTGCTGGGCACCGGGCTCACTGTGTGCGCCGCCCTGCTGCCGGCCTGGCGCGGAACGCGGATCGCCCCGGTGGCCGCGCTCACCGACGCCGCGGTGCAGCCCAGCCGCAGTGCCGGTCGGGTTCGGTTAACCGTCGGCGCGGTCTTCCTCGCGGTCGGTGTCGCCGCGCTTGCCGGCGCGGCGAGCGCCGGTCAGCTCCTGCTGGTGGCGCTCGGCGGGGTGCTCACCTTCTTCGGGATCGTGCTGTTCGGGCCGGTGCTCGTCCCGGCGCTGGCCCGGGTGTTCGGCTGGCCGGTACGTCGCGTGCTCGGCGCCACCGGCGAACTGGCGGTCGCCAACACGGTGCGCAACCCGCGGCGGGTCGCCGCGACGGCGACGGCGCTGGTGATCGGGATTGGACTGGTCTCCGCGTTCATGGTCGGCGCGCGCAGCACCAAGGACGGCATCGAACGCAGCGTGGACGCACAGATCGGCACCGACTTCGTGGTCAGCGGAATCGGTCAGAGCCTGCCGGCCGCGCTTGTCGGCGAGCTGGCCGCCCGCCCCGAGCTGGGGGTGGTGCACGAGCAGCGCAGCACCGTCGTCGACGACGTCGAGATCCGCGCGGCCCACCCCGCGCTTGTCGGCCGGACACTGAGCGGGGTGCTGGCCGGCGACGCCGACCGGGTCGGGCCGGGACAGGTGCTGGTGCACAGCGAGCTGGCACGGGCACGCGGTTGGCAGGTCGGGTCCCCGGTGACCGTCGCAGGGAGGCCGTTCCGGGTGGCCGCCGTGGTCACCGACGACACTCCCGGCGGCGAGGTGCCCGCGGGTCACGTCATCGACCTGTCCGACCAGGACTTCGCCACGCTCTTTCCGAAGCAGCGCGGTTACCTGGCCGAGGTCGACCCCGCCGCCGGGGTGAGCCCCGAGCAGGCCCGCGACGCCGTCGCCGCGGTGCTGGGCCAGTACCCGACGGTGAACCTGTTGGACCAGGGCGCGTACAAGAAGATGCTCACCGGCACGGTGGACATGCTGCTCGCCTTCGTCACCGCGCTCCTCGGCCTGGCCGTGGTGATCGCACTGGTCGGCGTGGCGAACACCCTGAGCCTGTCGGTGGTCGAGCGGACCAGGGAGAACGCGGTGCTGCGAGCGGTCGGGCTCACCCGGGGGCGGATGCGGGTGGTGCTCGCCGTCGAGGCGGTGCTGATGGCGCTCGTCGGCGCGGTGCTCGGCGTCGGCCTCGGCACCGGGGTCAGCGCGTCCGCGATGGCCCTGCTGGACCGTCTCGGCGGCGACTTCCACCTGGTGCTTCCGCTGGGCCAGCTCGGCCTGGTCCTCGGTGTCGCGGTGCTGGCCGCCCTGCTCGCCTCGGTGCTGCCGGCCCGCCGGGCGCTGTCCCGCCCGGTCGTCGAGGCGCTCGCCGACACGTGACCGGACCGGGTGTCACCTCCGCGCCGCCGGACGGACATCCGCCGGCCGGTCCCGCCATCTTCCCCGGCGGCGGGACCGGCCAGCGGTGCCGGGTCTAGAGGCGTTCGACCATCGGGCCGACGCACCTGTTGCGGGTGTCGAAGACGTAGCGGGCGTGCTTGACCACGAGGTCGTAGTCGAACGTGTCATGGTCGGTGACCACCACCACCGCGTCGGCCGCGCGCACCTCCCGTTCGGTGAGCCCGACCATGGTGACGCCGGCCGGGAGATGGTGCGCCTCCGCGTACGGCTCGACGGCGTGGACCTCCGCGCCGAGGGCCTGCAGCCGGCGCGCCACGTCGACGGCGGGGGAGTCGCGCATGTCGCCGGTGTTCTTCTTGTACGCCAGACCGAGCAACAGGAGGCGGGCGCCGCTGACGGCACGGCCGTCCCGGTTCAGCCCTCCCATGATCCGCTGCGTGACGTGTTCGGGCATCTCGTGGTTGACGTCGTTGGCCAGCTCGATGAACCGGAACTGCCGACCGAGGCGACGCTTGACCTGCCACGACAGGTAGCACGGGTCGATCGGCAGGCAGTGCCCACCGACGCCGGGGCCGGGCCGGAACGGCAGGAAACCGAACGGCTTGCTCGAGGCGGCGTCGATCGCCTGCCAGACGTCGATGTCGAGGTGGTGCGAGAGCATGGTCAGCTCGTTGATCAACGCGATGTTGACCTGACGGAAGGTGTTCTCGATCAGCTTGGTCAGCTCGGCGACGCGGGTGGAGTCCACCGGCACGGTGCGCTCCACGAGGCGCCGGTAGAAATCGTCCACCCGGGCCAGCGACGCCTGGTCCACACCGGAGACCACCTTCGGGGTGTTCTCCAACCGCCAGGTCGGGTTGCCCGGGTCGATCCGCTCCGGGCTGTAGCCGAGGTGGAAGTCGCCGGGGCTGGTCAGCCCACTCGCCGACTCCAACAGCGGGCGCAGCAGCTCCTCGGTGGTGCCCGGGTACGTCGTCGACTCCAGGATCACCGTGCAGCCCGCGCGCACGTACGGGCCGATACCGTTTCCGGCCTGCTCGACGTAGCTCAGGTCCGGGGTGCCGTCACGCAGCGGAGTCGGCACCGTGATGACGCAGATGTCGAACCCGTCGGCGTCGGTGTACTCCGTGCTGGGGTGGTACCGGCCGCTGCCCAACGCGCGGCCCAGCCGGTCGGCCGGGATGTCCTCGACGAACGACTCGCCGGAGGCGAGACGCTTCACCCGGTCGGCGTCGACGTCGAGACCCACCACGTCGAGCCCCGCCTCGACGGCCCGCATGGCCAGTGGCAGCCCGACATACCCCTGACCGATGACGACCAGCTTTTCAGCGCTCACCCAGGCTCCCGCAGCAGATGTGTAAATGGCCTGCTGAGAGCCTAGAGGCGTCTTCGGCGACGTAAGTCCGTTTTGGGGATATCGGTGCTGCTGGGGCTCCCGGGGTCGGCGGCGGCGGTCGGGTTCAGCCGCCCGCCGGCACCTCCGGGTCCGCCGGCGCGCTCGTGGTGGTGGGCGGGTCGGACGGCGTCGGCGGGTCACTCGGCGCCGCACTTGTCGGCGGCGCGCTCGTGGGCGCCCCCGTGGTGACGGCCGCCGTCGGCGTCGGCGAGTTGACGGTCTGGCTCGGCTGCACGCTCGGCGTCGCCGAGAGCGACGCCGACGGGGTGGTGCCGGGGGCGCGCGGGCGGTCCGGCCGGCCCGGCTCGACGCTGGTGATCTGCTCGTTCGCCGCGGGCAGGTCGACGGGGCCGCTCGGTGCCACCGTCGGCGAGGTGGTCGGCAGGCGCACCGCCGGGTTCTCGCCGGCGTCGCGCGTCGCGGCAAGTGCCGCGCCGAGCCCGACAAGCGCGACCATCATGGCCGCGGCCGCGCCGACGAGCGGACCCCGCCGTCGCTCGGCCCGCGACCTGCTCGCCACCGCCGCGCCGGCCGGCACGTCCGTGCGGGTGCCCGGCCCGCCGTCGCGTAGCGCGACGGGCGTGGCCATCGCCGTCGGCGGCTCGCCGCCGGTGACTGCCGTCCGAGCGGCCTCGGCCATCGCCGCTCCGCTGGTGAAACGCTCCAGCGGATCCTTCGCGAGGGCCCGCGACACCAGGGCGCGGACCGCCTCCGGAATGTCGTGCGGAAGCTCCGGCGGCTCGTCGTCGAGGTGGCGCACGGCGACCTGGAGCGGGTTGTCCCCGGTGAACGGCGGACTGCCGGTGAGGCAGCAGTAGGTGACCGCGCCCAGCGCGTAGATGTCGGTGGCACCGCTGACCGGGCGGCCGGCGGCCTGCTCGGGAGCCATGTAGAGGGCGGTGCCCGGCACCGCGTTGGTGCTGGTGATGCTGGTGATGTCGGTGGAGCGGGCCACGCCGAAGTCCACCAGGACGACCGTGCCGTCCTCCTGCACCAGCAGGTTGCTGGGCTTGACGTCGCGGTGCACGATGCCGCCGCGGTGCGCCGCGTTGAGCGCCGCCGCCGCCTGGGCCACGATCGACATCGTCTCGGCCACGTCGAGTCGCCCGGCCGCCTCGATCCGCTTGGACAACGGCTCGCCGGCGACGAACTCCATGACGAGGTAGTCCGCCCGGCCGCCGTCGGCGAGGTCGTCCGCCCCGCAGTCGAAGACCTGCACGATGCCGGGGTGGCGCAACGCCGCCATGATCCGGGCCTCGGCGCGGAACCGCGCGATGAAGTCGGGGTCGGAGACCAGCGCCGGCAACAGGACCTTGACCGCGACCTGCCGGCCGAGGATCAGGTCGGAGGCACGCCACACGTCGCCCATGCCGCCCGTGGCGACACGTTCGTCCAAGCGGTAGCGACCGCTGAGCACGACCTCCGATGACAGCACGGCATTACCGTACCTAGAGCGGCGCGGCGCGGCGCGCCGCGGCCGGGCCACCGGGTGGCTGGTTCCGGCTGGCCGATCCGGCCTGACCTGTGTGGACGCTCGGCCCTCGGTGACGCTGCGGATCGACGCCGTCACCAAAAGCGACATTTTCCGTCGTTCAGGTCCCCGATCGTGGCAAGAAATCGCCTTCAGAGGCAGTTGGCGTCTCCTGCTCACTGCCCGTTACGGCGACGCGCCGTCGCGCAGGGTAGATAATTGTCACTCTTCCGTGACACGACGCCGACTTGTCGCCTCGTGAACCCCCTCTTAGCGTTAGCCCGGCTCGGGCCCACCCGGCCACCTCGGTGCGCAGCGCACCGATCGACCACCCTGGCGTCGGCCCCGGACACGCCGCCCCGACAATCATGGTCGCGGGCACAATCAGAGCGGCGAAGGGCGGTGCGGTGCGGGTGCTGATCGGGCGGACGCCTCGTGCCGCGTGGCCTGCCCCAGCGCGGCAGGTCGGGCCGGCCCGCTCACAGCGATGCGTGGGCTGCGGATGACCGCCGACCTGTCGGAGGTCGTGAGCGCCGCGCAGGCCGGCGACGAGGAGGCGTTCCGCTTCCTCTACCGCAGCCTCCAACCCGGGCTGCTGCGGTACCTGACCGCCCTCGTCGGGGCCGACGCCGAGGACGTCGCCTCCGAGACCTGGCTCCAGATCTCCCGTGACCTGCCCGGCTTCACCGGGGGCGAGTTCCGGGCCTGGACGGTCACCATCGCCCGCAACCGCGCCATGGACCACCTGCGCCGGATGCGCCGCCGTCCCTCGCTCCCGGTCCCGGTGCAGGCGCTCGTCGAGTTGGCCAGCGACGCGGACACCGCCGAGCGAGCCACCGAGACGATCGGTACCGAGACCGCCCTCGCGCTGATCGCCACCCTGCCGCCCCGGGAAGCCGAGGCGGTCCTGCTGCGGGCCGTGATCGGACTGGACGCGGGGTCCGCCGGCCGGGTGCTGGGCCGTCGCGCCGGCGCCGTGCGGACCGCCGCGCACCGCGGTCTCCGCCGGCTCGCGGTCCTGTTGGAGCGGCAGAGCCCGGTCGGGCCGCCAGTCGGGGTCGAGGGGGTGCTCCCGCCGCGTACGGGCGGCGGCCCCACCCTGCGGGCACCGCACGTCGAACCGGCGGACGGCTGACGTGAGGGGATTCCCGATGAACCCGTTCCGGCGGGCCGCCCACACCGACACCGAGCGGCTGCTCGACTCGGCCCGCACCCGGGCGGACGCCACACCGGAGCAGGACGCCACCGCCCCGCCCCAACCACCGCAGGCGCACCCGGACGTACCCCCGGCCGAGCCGGTGGTCGCGTTGCTCGCCGCGGCGGCCGGCCCCGCCCGCGAGGGCGAGCTGGCCGGCGAGGAGGCCGCGCTTGCCGCGTTCCGGGCCGCCCGGGCCAACCCGGCGCCGGCCGTGCCGCAGCGGTCGGGTCGTCGTCGGGTGACCACCGGCGCGGTCGCCTGGATCGCCGGGGTGGCAGCCACCGCCACCGCGGGAGCCGCCTTCGCCGCGGTCACCCGGGACCGCGAGCCGGACCCGGTCACACCGGCGCCGTCGCGCACCTCACCCTCGCCCCACCACGGTGCCTCCCGGTCGGTCGAGCCCAGCCACCCAGCGGCGCCCGGCGTCCCGTCGGCCGGCACGCCGTCGCCCGTCACCGGCACACCGTCGGCCAGCCCTCCCGTCGGGCACGTGCACGGCCTGTGCCGCGCGTGGCGGGCCAAGAAGCCCGATCAGCGGGAGAAGGCTTTGCGTACGCCGGGCTTCCAGAAGCTGGTGACCGCCGCCGGCGGCCCCACCGAGGTCGAGGCCTACTGCCACCGGCTGGTGCCCGAGACGGAGTCGCCCGAGCCGACCAAGGTCACACCGTCGGAGTCGGCGAAGAGCAAGCCGGGCCCATCGGCGAAGGCCCCGCCGTCACCGCCGCGCCCGGGCCACCCCGCCAACAGCTGAGCGGTCGCGCCGGAGCGGTTTGGTTCGGCCCTGCATCGGAAATTCGTCTGTTAGACAGAGGTTGGTGGCGCCGTGCTCGCCCCCCGACGGTGTCGGTGGGTGGGTTTACGGTGCACAGTGTGCCGAACCCGGCACATGGAGAGGGGGCTTGACCCTTGGTGACGTCACCCGACCTGGACCACAGCGCCATTCTGCGCGAGTCCGCAGCCGCAGTCCGGCACCTGGCCCGGATCTGCTTCAAGACCGGCCCACCCACCCACACCGGCGTCGAACTGGAATGGACCGTGCACGACGCCGCCGACCCCGCCCGCCCCGTCGACGCGACGCGGCTGCGGGCGGCGCTGGGGCGGCACAGCCCCGCAACGCTTGATGCCACCAGCCCGGCCGAGCCGCTGCGACACGGCGGCACGGTCACCCTGGAGCCGGGTGGCCAGGTGGAGATCTCCACCCCGCCCCGCCCCTCGGTCGGCGCGTTGATCAGCGCCACCGAAGCCGACATCGCCCAGGTCACCGACCTGCTGGCCACCGCCGGGCTGGTCCTCGGCCGCAGCGGCATCGACCCCCACCGACGGCCCCGCCCGGTGGTGGACACTCCCCGTTACCGAGCGATGCGTGGGGCCTTCGACAGTCGTGGCCCGGCCGGCCGCACGATGATGTACAGCACCGCCGGCCTGCAGATCTGCCTCGACGCCGGTGAGCCGGGCCAGGTCGCCGACCGCTGGGCCGCGGCCCACGCGGTCGGGCCCCCGCTGCTCGCCGCGTTCGCGAGCGCCGCCCGGCACGCCGGGCGGAGCACCGGTTGGGCCTCCGCCCGGATGGCGGCCTGGCTGGCCATCGACCCGACCCGCACCCGCCCGGTCTGGTCGCCCACCTGCGCCGGGGACGATCCGACCGACGCCTGGGTCAGCTACGTGCTCGCCGCGCCGCTGCTCTGTCTGCGCCGGCACGGCGCCGACTGGGCGGCGCCACCCGGCGTGACCTTCGCGGACTGGCTCGGTGGGGCGCTGCCACAACCGCCCACCACCGACGACCTCGACTACCACGTCAGCACTCTCTTTCCGCCGGTGCGGCCGCGCGGCTACCTGGAGCTGCGCTACCTCGACGCCCAATCCGGGCAAGACTGGCGGCTGCCGCTGGCGGTGCTGACCGCCCTCTTCGGCGACCCGGGCACCGTGCGCGAGGCGTACCGGATCGCCATGCCGGTGGCGGACCACTGGTCGGTCGCCGCCCGGCACGGCCTGGCCGACCCGGCGCTCGCCGCCACCGCGGCGGCCCTGCTCGACCTGGCCCTGACCGCCCTACCCCGACTGGAGCTGCCGGCCGACACCCATGACGAGATCCAGCGAGGCGTACGTGGGCGGCTGGCCGCCACAGAGAGGAGAGACCAGTGAGCGCGAGGAGTGAGCCGGGGTTGCGAGCCTCGCAGTCGCGAACGGAGGGCGGCCCAGTGAGCGCGAGGAGTGAGCCGGGGTTGCGAGCCTCGCAGTCGCGAACGGAGGGCGGCCCAGTGAGCGCGAGGAGTGAGCCGGGGTTGCGAGCCTCGCAGTCGCGAACGGAGGGCGGCGAGCGGTTGCGCGACCGGATCGCGGTGGAGTTGGCGCGGGCCCGCGCCCGCACCACGTTGTTGACCGAGGTGGTCGACGACGACGACCTGACGCGCCAGCACTCACCGTTGATGTCGCCGCTGGTCTGGGACCTCGCCCATGTGGGCAACCAGGAGGAGCTCTGGTTGGTCCGTGACGTCGGGGGCCGGGAGCCGGTCCGGTGTGACATCGACGAGCTGTACGACGCGTTCAAGCAGCCGCGTCGGGACCGCCCGACGCTGCCCCTGTTGCCGCCCGGGGAGGCGCGCGCCTACCTGGCGACGGTTCGCGACAAGGTGCACGACCTGCTGGACGCGGTGGCCTTCACCGAGCGGCCATTGGTCGCCGACGGGTTCGCCTTCGGCATGATCGTGCAGCACGAGCAGCAGCACGACGAGACCATGCTCGCCACCCACCAGCTGCGCGCGGGTCCGGCGGTGTTGCATGCCCCGGCGCCGCCCGAGCCGTCGGTCCGGGTCGGCGCGGAGGTGCTGGTGCCGGCGGGCGAGTTCACCATGGGCACCGACACCGATCCGTGGGCGTTGGACAACGAGCGTCCGGCGCACCGGGTCGACCTTCCGGCGTACGTCATCGACGCCGCCCCGGTGACCAACGGTCAGTACGCGGCCTTCATCGCCGACGGCGGCTACACCGAGCAGCGCTGGTGGAGCCCGGCCGGCTGGGACCATCGGGTTCGGGAGCAGCTCAGCGCGCCGATGCACTGGCGTCGCGATGGTGACGACTGGTCGTATCGGCGCTTCGGTCAGTGGGCGCGGGTTCGCGCCGACGAGCCGGTGGTGCACGTGTGCTGGTACGAGGCGCAGGCGTACGCGGCGTGGGCCGGCAAGCGGCTGCCGACCGAGGCGGAGTGGGAGAAGGCGGCCCGGTGGGATCCGACCACCGGGCGGTCGCGCCGTTACCCCTGGGGGGACGACGACCCGACCGAGGCGCACGCCAACGTCGACCAGCGCCACCTGCGGCCGGCGCCGGTGGGCGCGTACCCGGGCGGCGCCTCGCCGTTGGGTGTGCACCAGCTCATCGGCGACGTCTGGGAGTGGACGTCGACCGCGTTCGGCGGGCATCCGGGGTTTGCCCCGTTCCCCTACCGCGAATACTCGGAGGTCTTCTTCGGCGACGACTACCGGGTGCTGCGGGGTGGCTCGTTCGGCACCGACCGTTCTGCCTGTCGGGGCACCTTCCGCAACTGGGACTATCCGATCCGCCGGCAGATCTTCAGCGGTTTCCGCTGCGCCCGGGACGCGCGACCGGACGAGTCGTACCGGTGAGTCGTGGCACGACCGGCGGCCCGGCGGCGGGCCGGGGGCACTGATGTGTCGCCACCTGGCCTACCTGGGGCCGCCGGTCACCCTCGCCGAGCTGTTGTTCGACCCGGCGTACTCGTTGGTGCGGCAGTCCTGGGCGCCCCGCGACATGCGCGGCGGCGGCACGATCAACGCCGACGGGTTCGGTGTCGGCTGGTACCCGGGCGAGGGTGAGCCGGTGCGGTACCGGCGGGCCCAGCCGATCTGGGGTGATCCGACAATCGCCCAGCTCGCGGCGGTGACCCGCAGCGCGGCGGTGGTGGCGGCGGTCCGCTCGGCCACGGTCGGGATGGCGGTGCTCGACGGCGCGGCGGCGCCGTTCGCCGAGGGGCGGTGGCTGTTCAGCCACAACGGTGTGGTCCGCGGCTGGCCCGACGCCGTGGTGCCGCTCGCCGCCGACCTTCCGGTGCGGGACCTGCTCACCCTGGACGCGGCCACCGACTCGGCGCTGCTCTGGGCGCTGGTGCGCCATCGGTTGCGCGCTGGCGCCGACCCGGCCGAGGCGGTCGCGCGGACGGTGACCGACGTCGCCGCCGCCGCGCCCGGGTCACGGCTCAACCTGCTGCTCACCGACGGGCATCAGGTGGTGGCAAGCGTGGTGGGGCACGCGTTGTCGGTCCGCGAGACGCCCGATTCGGTGCTGCTCGCCTCCGAGCCTCACGACGACGATCCCGGGTGGCGGTCGGTGCCGGAGGGGCACCTGGTCGTCGCCACCGCGGGCGAGGTGCGGGTACGTCCACTGCCGGCCCCGGTGCGCGACGCCGGGCGGGCCGGTAACGGTTGATCGAACAGAGGAGCGAACCCATGACTGCGGAACCCCTGGAGATCTACCTCGAAGAGGGTGACCTGGAGCGCGGCCTGCGTGACGACGTCCGGGCCGGGCTGAGCGCGGGGCAGAAGTGGCTGCCGCCGAAGTGGTTCTACGACGCCCGGGGCAGTGAGTTGTTCGAGGAGATCACCCGGCTGCCCGAGTACTACCCGACCCGGGCCGAGCGGGCCGTGCTGGCCGCGCACGCTCCCGACATCGCGGCGCTGACCGGGGCCAAGACGCTCATCGAGTTGGGCTCCGGCTCGTCGGAGAAGACCCGACTGTTGCTGGACGCCTTCACCCGGCGGGGTGGGCTGGGCACGTTCGTCCCGCTCGACGTGTCGGTAAGTGCGCTGCGCGGCTCCACCGCCCAGATCGCCGCCGACTATCCGCGCCTGCGGGTCCGGGGCATCGTGGGGGACTTCACCCGTCAACTGGATCGGCTGCCCACCGGCGGTCGGCGGTTGGTGGTGTTCCTCGGTGGCACCATCGGCAATTTGTTGCCCGCCGAGCGGGCCGAGTTCCTCACGGCGATGCGCGCCGCGCTCGAGGTCGGCGACTGGCTGCTGCTCGGCACGGACCTGGTCAAGGATCCGTCGGTGATCGTGCCCGCGTACGACGACGCCGCCGGGGTGACCGCGGAGTTCAACCGCAACGTGCTGCACGTGATCAATCGCGAGTTGGGCGCCGACTTCGACCCGGACGCGTTCGCGCACGTCGCCGTCTGGGATCCCGAGCAGGAGTGGATCGAGATGCGGTTGCGGGCGACCCGGCCGATGAGCGTGCGGGTGCTCGGGCTGACCGTCGGTTTCGCGGCGGGGGAGGAGCTGCGTACCGAGGTTTCGGCGAAGTTCCGCCGGGAGGGGATCGCTGCCGAGCTGGCCACCGCCGGCTTCGCCACGGAGGAGTTCTGGACCGACCCGGACGCGCTCTTCGGCGTCACGCTGGCGCGGGCGCGGTGAGCCTGTTCACCCGGCGCGGTCGGGCCGGGTGGTGATCCGATAGGCTGACCACGCGAAGGGGAGTAGCCCCCAATGTCGTGGTCGACATACTGGTGCGTTCCGCATCCGGCCACGCGGCCCCGGTTCCGCCGGGGCGGGCGAGACCTTCGACTCAGGCTGTTGCAGCCGGGTCGAGGGCGCCCCTGTCTCCTCCTCCCGGCGTGAACGGGAAGGACGTCATGGAGGGATTTTTCGCCGCGTTGGTCGTCAGCTTCGGCGTCATCTTCGTCGCCGAGCTGGGGGACAAGTCCCAGCTGATGGCGCTGACCTTCGCCACGCGGTTCAAGACGATTCCGGTGCTGATCGGCATCACGGTCGCCACCGCCGTGGTGCACCTGGCGTCGGTCGCCATCGGCGCGGGTCTCGGGGCGGTGCTGCCGACCGAGTGGATCTCCCTGGTGGCCGGCGTGGCGTTCCTCGGGTTCGGGGCGTGGACGCTCCGCGGGGACAAGCTCACCGAGGAGGAGAAGCGCAAGGCGGAGAAGACCAACAAGACCGCCCTGGTGGCGGTGTCGGTGGCGTTCTTCCTCGCCGAGCTCGGCGACAAGACGATGCTGGCCACGATCACGCTCGCCACCAAGTACGGCTGGTTCGGCGTCTGGCTCGGCTCCACCGTCGGCATGGTGGCCGCGGACGCGTTGGCCATCCTGGTCGGTCGGATGCTCGGTCGGCGGCTGCCGGAGAAGACCATCAAGTACGGTGCCGCGATCCTGTTCGCCATCTCCGGTCTCTGGCTGATCCTGGAGGCGGTGAACGAGCTGACCTGAGCGCCGACTAGCTGCGCCGAGGGCGGGTAACGGCCCGGGGTGGACCCGGCCGAGGTGTTGCGCCAGGGCGACCAGGTGCTGGTTGCCGTGGTGGAGGTGGCCGGCGCACTGGTGATCTTCGTGGGTGCGGTGTGGGCGGCGGTGCGGTTCGTGGTCGAGGGGCTGCGACACCGTACCGCCGCCCGCTTCACGCCGATCCGGCTCGCGCTGGGCCGCTTCCTGACCCTCGGCCTGGAGTTCCAACTCGCGGCCGACGTGCTGCGCACGGCGGTGTCCCCGTCGTTCACGCAGATCGGCCAACTGGCCGCCATCGCGACGATCCGAACGGCGTTGAACTACTTCCTGGGCCGCGAGATCCGTCAGGAGCAGCGTCAGGTGGCCGAGGGGGAGCGCCGACCGTGACGCCAGCCCTGGTCACCGCGGTCACCGCCCTGGCGCTGGTCGCCGGGGTGGTCACCACGCTCAGCACCGGGGCACTGCGCAGCGGCGTCCGGGTGCTGCTGGACCTGCTCACCGCGGCCGGCCTGCTCCGGCTCGCCGGTGACCCGGGTTGGAACGGTCTGGCCGGCGCGGTGGCGATCATCGCCCTGCGTCAGCTGCTCGGGGCGGCGCTGAGCAGGCCACCGCCATGGTCCGGCCGACAATCCCCGGCGCGCTGCGCCGGGGACGATCACCACCTACCGTTGGCCTCGACAGGTGAAACGGGAAGCACGGGGGGATGAGCACATGGGCCGGCACGACGAACCGAACGAGTACGGCTACGCCGGCGGTGCCACCGCCCCGGAACCGCCGCCCGGCGGGAAGCCCGACGAGCAGGACCGCGTCGAGGCGGTGGCGGTGCCGGGCGACGACCTGACCGGGCCGACGGCCGACGCGCTCGTCGAGGAGACCGAGGACCTGCCGCCCGCCGACCGTCGAGACTGACCGGGGTCGGCGCGAGGGCGTTCAGCGGGCGTCGGGGTGCTGGTAGACGTCGGGTACGCCGTCTCCGTCGGCGTCGCGCCGTTCCCGCTCCGCTACCCTCCGGTACGCGGCGTTGCGGCGGGAGAGCACCGTGGCGGCCAGCCCGGCGGAGATCAGCGAGCCGAGCAGCACGGCCGCCTTGACCCGGTCGTCGGCCGCGCTGCCCGCCCCGAACGCCAGGTCGCCGATGAGCAGCGAGACGGTGAACCCGACGCCGGCCAGCAGGGCGATGCCGAGCAGGTCGGCCCAGGTGATGTCCTCGTCCAGCTCGGCGCGGGTGTACCGGGCCAGCAGGAACGTCGCGCCGAAGATGCCGATGCTCTTGCCGAACACCAGTGCGGCGACGATGGCGATCACGATCGGGTCGGTCAGCAGGGCGCCCGGGTCGGTGCCGCGCACCGTGACCCCGGCGGCGAACAGGGCGAAGATCGGCACCGCGAAGCCGGCCGACACCGGCCGCCAGCGATGCTCCAGGCGCGCGGCGAGCCCACCCTCGCCCGCGTCCACCGCGCCCGCCCCCGCGTCACCGGTGACCGGCTGGTCGCCGCGTACCTGTCGGCGGGCGAGCACCGGGACCGTGAAGCCGAGCAGGACACCGGCCACCGTGGCGTGCACACCCGAGGCGTGCACCAGTGCCCAGGCGGTGACCGCGAGGGGGATCAGCGCCCACCACCAGGTACGCCCCCGCTGCACCAGCACCGCGAAGAGCCCGATCGGCGCCACCGCGGCGAGCAGCGCGACGGGCTGGAAGTCGGCGGTGTAGAAGATCGCGATGATGGTGATCGCGAACAGGTCGTCGACCACCGCGAGGGTGAGCAGGAATGCGCGGAGCCCCTGCGGCAGGTGTGAGCTGACCACCGCCAGCACGGCGAGTGCGAAAGCGATGTCGGTGGCGGTCGGAATGGCCCAGCCCCGCAGGCCCGTTCCGCCCGTGCCGAGGACGACCGCCACGTAGATCAGCGCCGGTAGCAGCATTCCACCGAACGCGGCCACCACCGGCAGCGCGGCCCGGCGCGGGTCGCGGAGCTCACCGGCGACGAACTCCCGTTTGAGTTCCAGGCCCACCACGAAGAAGAAGATCGCCAGCAGGCCGTCCGCCGCCCAGGTGGCCACGTCCAGGTGGAGGTGCCAGGGTGCGCCGCCGGGCCAGGGCACGAGGCCCCCGAGTCGGGCGTACGAGTCCGACCACGGGGAGTTGGCCCAGATCAGCGCGATCACGGCACCCGACAGCAGCAGCGCCCCACCGACGGTCTCGGTGCGCAGCACGTCGGCCAGGTGACGCGCCTGCGGCCAGGACGACCGGGAGAACAGCCGGGTCTTCGCGGGACGTGGTCCGGCCGGTGGGGTGCGGGGGGTCATGTGCGGGCTCACCTACGGGAGTCGGGACGGCAGGAATCCACTCGCCGACCAGACTTCCCGGCACACCGTTGTCGACCCTATCCGGCGGTGCGGCGGGCGCGAGTGCCGGGCCGATCGGACGCCGTCTGATCAGCGTTCGACTTTTTCCCCGTTGTCGCCGCTGCCGAATGGCCGTTTGTCGGGTTGGTCATGCGGGTGCACATCTCGCCTCCGGAAAATAGATAACTCCGGACATAAGCCGTATGAGCCGCTTTAATGGTTTCACGAGTTTAAAGACGACCTTGGGGGTTTTTGTGAAGTTCTTTGCCGTAACCGGACCGGCACGGGGGCGCTCCTGATGGACCTGCTCCGCCAATTGCGCCACGTGCGTCGGCACTGGTGGGTCGCGCTGGTCACGGTCATGGTGGCTCTCGGCGTGTCGGCGTTTCTGACCGTCCGGGCCCAACCTCGGTACGTCGCCTCGGTGACCTTCTTCGTCACCACCCCCAACACTGGTGTGACCGATGCCTACCAGGGTGGGCTCTTCCTCCAGCAGCGCGTCAAGTCGTACGCCGACCTGCTCACCAGCGACCGGCTGGCGCAGAGCGTGGTGGCCGAGACCCCCGTCGGCCTCACCGCGGACGAGGTGCAGCGCCGGGTGAGCACCTCCACCGAGACGGGCACCGTCCTGCTGCGGGCGTCGGTCACCGACACCGACCAGACCCGCGCGTTGCGCGTGACGGAGACCCTCTCCAGCAAGTTCGTCGAACTCGTTCAGAAGGTCGAGACGACGCCGGAGGGCAAGGCGCCCATCAAGATCGAAGTGGTGAGTGGCCCGCGGGTCAGCGCCGACCCCGTCTCGCCGCAGCCGGTCCGCAACCTCACCCTGGGTGGCCTGGTGGGCCTGCTCCTCGGCATCGGTCTGGCGATCCTGCGGGGCGTCGCCGACGTTCGGCTGCGTGACTCCGCCGGCCTGCAACGCGCCACCGGCAGCCCGCTGCTCGGGGAGATCCCGTTCGAGGCCAACGCCCGCAGCGCCCCGCTGATCGTGGGCGACGCGGCGACCTCGGCGCGCGCCGAGGCGGTCCGCAAGCTGCGGACCAACCTGCGCTTCGTGGACGTGCACGAGCCGGCCCGGGTGATCGCGGTGACCAGCGCCCTGCAGGGCGAGGGCAAGACCACGCTCTCCTGCAACCTGGCCATCGCGCTTGCCGAGGCGGGCTGGCGGGTCCTGCTCGTCGACGCGGACCTGCGCCGCCCGAAGGTCGACGACTACCTGGGCCTGGACGCCGGCGTCGGCCTCACCGACGTGCTGGTCGGCGACGTGAAGGTGGGCGACGTCGTGCAGCGCTGGGGCGACAAGTCGCTGCTGGTGCTGCCCAGCGGCTCGGCCCCGCCGAACCCGAGCGAGCTGCTCGGCTCCAAGGCCATGTCGGACCTGCTGCTGGCGTTGCGCGAGTCGGCGGACATCGTCATCATCGACACCGCGCCGCTACTCGCGGTGACCGACGGTGTGGTGGTGGCCGTGCAGGCCGACGGCGCGCTGCTGGTGACGCAGCAGGGCCGTACCTCCCGGACCCAGGTCGCCGCGGCGGCCCGGTCACTGCACTCGGTCTCCGTTCGGCTCCTCGGCTGTGTGCTGAACATGGCCAAGGTCGCCAAGGCCGAGGCGTACCAGTACGAGGCCTACCGGGTGGTCGCCTCGACGGCCGAGGCGTCGCTGCCGGCCGACCGGGCCACGTCCGGCCGGCACAGCGCGACCGCCGACGGGGTCAACGGCGTCCCCGACCACACCCAGGAACTCACCCGGCTGCCCCGATGAGCGCGGCGAGGGGTCGCAGGGACCGTTCGATCTCCTCGGCGCAGCGTCGGAAGTCGGCCGCGGTACCGCCGATCGGGTCCCGGAGGTCGTCCTCGTCCGGAGCGGCGGGTTGCAGCCGTCCCCGGGCCTGGGCGGCGGCGGCGATCGCCGCCCGCAACGGGTCGTCGGCCGAGTCGGCGGGCGGTTCGGCCGCCGCGGCCAGCCGGCCGAACTGGCGCAGCGTGAACGTCCGGTGCAGCGCCCCCGGTGCCAGCGCCGTGCAGACCGAGCGCTGGCGCCGCGTCGCGGTCAGCACGAGCGTGGCCTCGACCAGGTACTCGGGGCGCAACGCCCGGGTCCGGAACACCGCCGGGTCCGCGCCGCTCTCGGTCGCGACCTCCATGGCGTACGGGTGCATGGCCAGCCCGTCGACCGTGTCCGTGCCGGCACTGGCGACCTCGACGGGTCGGTCGGCAAGTAGCCGACGGGCCAGGTACTCGGCCATCGGCGACCGGCACAGGTTGGCGTGGCAGACGAACAACACGCGATCAGCCATCGGGGCCCCTCTCGTCGGTACGGACACGGACGCGCGCACCGCGAGGGCGGTGCGTCGACGCCGGTGGCCGCGCGGGGAGGGGTTGTCGGCATCGTACGCGGGCGGCACGCGCGCCGGTCGTGGTGCCGCGCCGGCCGCCGGCGATCGCTGCGGAACGGGAGTGGACCGATGAAGATCGGCATCCTGTCGTACCACTTTCCGCCCGAGCCGGCGTTCATCCCCGGGAGCCTCGCCGAGGAGCTGGCCGCACGCGGACACGAGGTGCGGGTCCTCACCGGCTTTCCGGACTACCCCGGCGGGCACGTCTATCCCGGCTGGCGACAGCGGTGGCACCACGAGACGCACAGCCAACGGTTGAGCGTCCGACGGGTGCCCCGGTACCCCGGAGGCGCGGCCTCGATCGGCGGTCGGATGGCCAGCTACCTCTCCTTCGCCGGTAGCGCGGGGCTCGTCGCCCGCCGGTACCTCGGCGACGTGGACGCGCTCTACGTCTTCCAACTGCCGGCGACGACGTTCGCCGCTGCCGGGGTGCTCCGGCTGCTCGGACGGGTGCCGGCGGTGCTGCACGTGCAGGACGTCTGGGCCCGCGACGGCGCGGACGAGGGGGACGAGGGGCGCTGGGCGGCGCGGCTGGGCAGCACGATGACCCGGATCTACCGGACCGCGGCGCGAATCGCGGTCGCCGCGCCGTCGATGCGGGATCTGGTGGTCGCGGCCGGCGCCGACCCGGCGCGGGTCCGAACCGTGCTGAACTGGACCGACGAGCGGATCTTCCACCCGGCGACGCCCGGCGCGGCGGCCCGTCAACTGGTCCGCCGGGATGGCCGGTGCGTGGTGATGCACGCCGGGACCATCGGCGCGCGCCAGGGGCTGGAGACCGCGGTCCGGGCGGCCGCGGCGCTGGACCGGACGATGGATCTGGTCCTGGTGGGTTCGGGTGCGGCGGAGCGGCGGGTGCGGGGGCTCGCCGCCGAGCTGGGTGCGGAGAACGTCCGCTTCCTGGAGCGGCGCTCGCCTGTCGACATGCCCGAGCTGTACGCCGCCGCCGACTACCAGTTGGTCATGTCGCGCGACCTTCCGGAGCTGCGCGGCACGGTGCCCGGCAAGCTCCAGGCCGCGCTCTCCTGTGCCGCGCCGGTGATCGCGTCGACCGGCGGGGACACGGCCGAGCTGGTCGAACGGGCTCGCGCCGGGCTGTCCTGCCCACCTGAGGACTGGGCGGCGCTTGCCGACCGGTTCTGGTTGGCGGCCACCATTCCGCCGCCGACCCGCATCGAGATGGGTCGACGGGGGCGGGCCGCGTACCTGCGGGAGATGTCCCTGCCGGCCGGCGTGGACCAGATCGAACGGCTGTTGCACGAGGCGGCCGGGCGAGTCGCGCAGCCGGCCGCGGAACCACGAGGGAAATTCGCTTAAAGGGCGTCAAGCGCAATAACGGTACGAAGTTCTCAGAGACGTGCTAAGAACGTCAGGAATCGACCTCTTGTCCGGTTCCGCGAGCGGGAGTGTGGTGTGACGGTGAGTGAACGACCGATCCGGCGGCGGAGCCGGTCGCGGCGTCGTCGGCGCGCCCGACTGCGACGGGCCCTCCTGGGCGCCCTGGTGGTCGGCTCGCTGCTGCTGGCGACCGCTGGATGGGTCGGCTTCCGCGGCTGGCAGGCGCGCACTCACCTGCTCAACGCGGCCGGCCTGGCGCGCGAGCTGAGCGCCCAGGTCGTCGGCGGCGACACCGACCGTGCCCTGCGGACGCTCGCCGCCCTCCAGGAGCAGGCCGGCGCGGCCCGAGCGGCAACTGCCGACCCGAGTTGGCAGCTCGGACGGCGTACGCCCATCGCCGGCGACGACCTCGACGCGGTCGCGCAGATCGCCGTCGCCATCGACGAACTGGCGCGGCACGCGTTCCCCACCCTGCTCCGGGCGGACCTGACCAGCCTGGTGCCGACCGGCGGCCGGGTGGACCTCGCCCGACTCACCGCCGTCTCCACCCAGTTGACCGAGGTGCACGAGTCGGTGCAGCGGACGCGCCGGAACCTGGCGGCGGTGCCGGCCGGCAGCCTGGTCAGCCAGGTCCGGCAGGCGCTCGGTGACCTGCGCGACGAGATCGACCGGCTGGCCAGCCTCACCACGGCTGCCGACCAGGGAGCCCGCCTGCTCCCGCCGCTACTCGGCGCCAACGGCCCGCGCCGCTACCTGCTCGTCTCGCAGAACCTCGCCGAGTTGCGCGCCACCGGCGGCATGTTCGGCGCGTACGCGATGATCGAGGCCGAGGACGGCCGGGTGGAGATGGGCAAGCAGGGCAGCACTGCCTCGCTCGGCCGCTTCGTGCCGGCGCTGAAGGTGCCCGCCGAGACCCGGGCCATCTGGACGGACCTACCCGGCATCTACCCCGCCGACGTCAACCTGTCCCCGCACTTCCCGACCGCCGCGACGTTGTACCGCGAGATGTTCCGGCGCAAGACCGGCACCACCGTCGACGGCGTGCTCGCCGTCGACCCGGTGGTGCTGTCGTACCTGCTCAAGGCGACGGGTCCGGTGCTGGTGCCCGGCGGGGTTCCGCTCGCCAGCGAGAAGGTCGTGCAGACCCTGCTCAACGACAGCTACCAGCGCCTCGACGTCAAACAGCAGGACGAGTTCTTCGCGGCGTCGGCGGCTTCGGTGTTTGACACCTTCTTCAAGAAGAATGTCAACCCGCGGGTGTTGTTGTCCGCATTTGACCGTGCTATCACCGAACGCCGGATATTGTTCTGGAGTGCCCGACCTGAGGAACAGCGGACATTCGGCGACAGCCGGATGGCCGGGACGCTTCCGGAACAGGACACCGTGCCGACTGTCGGCGTGTTCCTCAACGACGGCAGCGGCGCGAAGCTCGGCTACTACCTGAAGCCGACGGCGAACCTGACGGTCGGCGAATGCCGGTCGGACGGCCGTCGTGAGCTCCGGCTGAGGGTGACTCTGCGCTCGACGGCACCGAAGACCGGACTCAGCGAGTCCATCCTCGGCCTCGGTATGGCTGGTGATCCGTACACCGTCCGCACCTTGGTTTCGATCTTCAGTCCCGCTGGCGGAGCGGTGCTCGAAGGCCGCCTCGATGGGGCCGAGACGGCGCTTGGCAGCGGCACCGAACGCCGCCGCCAGGTGGCGACGGCCAGCGTGGACGTCGGCCCCGGCGCCGAGAGGGCGCTGGAGGTCACCGTGCTGACGGCCAAGACCGGCGTCGGGCAGGCCGAGCTGTGGCTGACCCCCACCGCAAGCCCGTGGACCACCCAAGTTCATTCCGCACCAAGCTGTGAACAGTAGGAGGGAACCAATCATGCGGCTATCCCGCATCATCATGGCGCTCACGGTCGGTCTGGCCGTGGTGGCTGTGCCGACGGCAGCGGGGGCGGCGCAGCCGCAGCCGACGCCCAGCGCGACCACCGGCCCGACCCAACCGCCGCCGTACGCGCCGCAACCCCCGGCCCTGACCGTCAACCGGCCGACGATCTTCCTCGGCGAGACGGTCGTGCTGACCGGCGCCAACTTCGGTCCGACCGAGACCGTCGACATCACCGTGACGGTCACGCCGCTGGCCGCTCCGGCCGGCGGTCCGGCTCCGGCTCGCCGCAGCGACGGCAGCACCGTGGCCATGGCTCCGGTGGCCTACCAGGCGAGCGCGCCCCTGCACTTCACGGCGTACACCAACGGCCAGGGCCGCTTCACCAAGAGCTACAAGCCGTCGGTGACGGGTCTGCTGACCTTCACCGCCACGGGCCGGGAGTCCGGTCGTACCGCCAGCACCGAACTGCGGGTGCTGCACAAGAAGCAGCCGCTGCCCGTCACGGGCGACAGCATCGGCACGCCCATGAAGCTCGGCGGCGGCCTGGTCGGCGCCGGAGCGATCATGCTGCTGCTGACCCTGGCCTGGCGTCGCCGCCAGCGCTTCGGTAGTGCGGCACACTGATCCACCACCGGGCCAAACGCCCGGATCGCACGGAAGCTGGCGCCCGTCGGAACACTCCGACGGGCGCCAGCCCGTTCACGCCGACCCCGAATCCCAGGACTGCGCACGTTCTGAGAACTTCATCCGGCCGGTCGGCCCGGTCGGCCCGGTCGGCCCGGTCGGCCCCCGGTCGGCCACGGTCGGCCACGGTCGGCCCGGTCGGCCCGGTCGGCCCGGTTGGCCCGGTCGGCCCGGTTGGCCCGGTCGACCCGGTTAGCCCGGTCGGCCCGGTTGGCCCGGTTGGCCCGGTTGGCGCCTGGTCAATGCAGCCATGACCAACTCGGGTTTCAGGAAATCGGGGTGTCCCAGCGTCCCGGATGCCCCGATTTCCGTGAACCCGAGTGGATCAAACCCGACCGGGTGGTCTGGACGTCGCTCGCGGCGTGCCGTGTGGGTGGTTTGGCCAGTTGTGGGTGCTCTGGGTGGTGACCGGGCGCACTCGTGGGTTGGAATCGTGGCCGGGCCGGGGTCGTTACACACCCTGACGATCGCAGCACCACCGACCCGCCGCCCTCGTGGGGGCTGCTGGTAGGTGGGAATGGCGGCCTCCGCCCGGTCGTTACCGTCCCCACGAACGACCGCAGGGCCAACCCCGGAATGACCCCCGGCCCCCCGGTCGTTACACAGGGACCCGGCGCCACGAGCCCCCCGCTCGTCAGGTCGCCAACCCCCTCAAACCTTTTCTGCAGCGCCGGACGAGGTGCTCACACCCGTAACAGGTGTGCGGGTGTCCTTACCC